>JBDUBZ010000267.1:0-5876 GCA_040003745.1 Terriglobia bacterium | reverse complement strand
TGTTGGGGTTGAAGCCCGCCCCATCGGTGCCGCCGCCAATCGGCAGGGTCTCGAGAATCCTGCCGTCTTTGGCGCTCAGGATGACCATGGTCTGCGGGTTGCGGCAGGCCGAGAAGAGAATGTCGTTCTTGACATCGAGGGCGAGCCCCGCACAGGTTGCGCCCTTGCCCTGCAGGTCGTAGTGGGCGGTCACCGTCATCGTTTTCGCGTCGATCACGGCGATGCTGCCCTTGTCTTCGACATCCACATAGATGTGGCCTTTACCATCTGTGGCGGCCTGCTCGGGTGCGCCGCCGATATCGATGGTGCCGAGAATCGAACCGTCTTTGGCATCGATGACCGTAACATTCGGCTGGCTGTGGCTCAGGTCGTACCAGCGCTGATTGAAAGCGTCAAAAAGGTAGCCGTCGGGGTTGCCCTGGACTTCGATGTCCTTGATCTTCTGGAGCGTCTTCGAATCGAACATCGTGATGGGCTTGCTGGTGACAAAGCCATGATTGGTTTTAGGATCTACCGAAGCGCCGTGCCCGCTGACGCCTGCGATCTCACCCACCGATTCGAGGGTGTCCAGGTTGTAGACCGCGAGATGCCCGACGCCGCCCTGACCGGACCGCGCGATATACAGGCGTCGCCCGGCCACGTCTGCGTTAACGTAATCGAAACCGCCCTCGCCGCCGACTTTGACGGTCTTCAGAACCTTGTAAGGCCCGCTTTGCTGGGCGATTGCCAACGCCGATGTAAGCGCGATACCCGCGGCCAGGAGGGGCCAGAAATGCTTCATAATGTAGTGTCCTCGGCCCGATTATAGTTCTTATTTCTGAATAATTCCTGAACGGCGAAATACAATCAAAGGGATATGAAGGCCTGTTTTATCGCCGTCCTGATTGCGGTTGCCGGATTCGCTCTGGCACCTCCGAAAGGCGACGTAGCTCGCGGCAGGATCGTGTTCGAACAGAACTGCCAGGACTGCCACGACGCCTACAGCCAGGACGTCATCACCGGACCTGGCCTGAAGGGACTTAAGGATGGAAAGCTGCCGTCGGGAAAAGCCGCAACTCACGACAAGATTCTCGACATCATCAACAGCGGCCCGGCCGAAATGACTTCCTTCAAAGACCGCCTGACCGAGCAGGAAAAGGAAGACGTCGTAGCGTTTGCGATGACGTTGTGAGCCAGGAGTGATCCGGGCTATACAGGCTTAGGCGAGGTGCTCGCCGCGTAACCCTGAGTCGCAACCAGCGCCGCGCGCTGACGGTAATATTCCGGATCTTCGGGTGTCCACGTCGCCAGACCGTCAACGTAGCGATTGCAGAGACAGAACACAGCTGCAATCAGTACGGTGTCGTGAATTTCCAGATCGGTGGCGCCCAGGGACCGCGCGCGCCCGATATCTTCCGTCGTTACGTTCTTCCCGCTCTCCGCCGTTTTCACCGCGATCGCGAGCAGCGCTTTGAGCTTAGGCGAAACATCGGCAGTCTCGAAATCTTCTTTCACGCAGCGCACCAGATCTTCGTTGCCACCGAGGTGATGCGCGGCGATCGCGCCATGGATGGTCTGGCAAAACCGGCAGTCGTTATGCGCCGAAACACAGGTTGCGATGAGTTCACGCTCGCCCGGTGTCAGCGTGTGCGGGCCGCCGAGCAGCACGTCGACGAGTTCATTCAGAGGCTTCCCCGTTTCCGGCCGGAACATCATCGGGCCGCGAATTCCAGGAATGCCGTCGGGAAGGGGGATATGGGGCATATTATTTTTCTCCGCGCAGGTAACCGTGCCTCGCCAGGGCCTGTCCCTGCAGACGGTGCGCTTCGGCAGACATCTCGGGAACTCCCGTCGCTGTGATCCAGCGGTTGTAAAAATTGAACAGCGCGCAGGTCGTGATAGCGAAGTAGATGGCTTCGTCATCCCAGCCGGCGCCGCGGACCGCTGTTACATGCTCTTTGGTCAGCGTTGGCAGATCGATCGTGATTCGCGCTGTAAAACGCAGAAGGGCTTTTTCTCTGGGCCGCAGCGCGGAGGATTCCAAATCGTGCAGCACACCCGCCACGAGATCCTCACCCAGTAATTCCGAAGCGGCGGCAGCGTGGGCTTTCGTGCAAAACGCGCATTCATTCAGATAGGAAGTGAAGGCCGCAATCAATTCCCTCATTCCAGGGCTCAGGGAAGCCACAGGGGTCCGCAGCACGCCTTCCGTGAAATTCGAAAGATGCGCAGTGAAGGGCGGCTGAAATGCGAACAGGTCCCAGATCTTCGGGTAAGCCTCGCCGCGCTTCCGTGCACCGCCGATGAGGTCTTTGTAGATGCCCGGTTTGGCGTTGGCTTCCACATCGGGGAGATGAAGTTTCATGCGGCTGGCTTGCTCGCATAGCCCTGCGTGGCCATGCGCGCTCCCATTTCGTGATACAGGTTCGGGTCTTCAGGCGTGAACGTGGCGAGGCCATCTACGTAGCGGTTATACATGCAGAAGGCGGCGGCGATCAGAACCGTGTCGTGTATCTCGAGGTCGGTCGCACCCTGGGCTCTGGCCTCGGCGATATCGGCAGCCGTGACGTTCCTGCCGCCCTGCTGAACATGCCCTGCGATGGTCAGCAGCGTTTTGAGCTTTGCGCTGACCGGCGCGTTGAGATAGTCGCTTCGCACCGCGTCAACCAGTTCGTAGTCGCCCTCCAGATGGTGCGCGGCCGCGGCCCGATGACTGGTCTGGCAGAAGTAGCAATCGTTGCGCGAAGAGACAAACATCGCGATCATCTCGCGTTCCCCGCTGCTAAGCGACGAAGGCCCGCGCAGCAGCACCTCGGCCAGTTCCCGCAGCGGCTTGGCGGTTTCAGGGCGGAAGGCGAAGGCACTTACGATGCCGGGCAATCCTTCAGGTAACGCTATATGAGCCATCGAAGGCCTTAGTTTAGCCACCCAGCCACAGGGAGGGCAATAATCGATTTTCACTATTGTGCCGCTTCCCCGCAAGGCTTACGCTTTGATGAACCACTCGCTTCTTCCAGAATGAAAACACTTCTCGTACTCTTAGCGCTTTGCGCCCCTGCCTTCGCGCAGGACACCACCGGTGTTCTGGAAGGCCGCGTCACCGACCCATCCGGAAGCTATGTGCCGCGCGCCATGGTCAAAGTGGAGAATAACGGCACCGGTCTGACGCAGTCGCAGAAAACCTCCGGGTCCGGCGGCTATCGCTTCTCGCTTGAGCCGGGCGAATACACCCTGACCGTGGAAGCACAGAACTTCGGCGCCTACACCAGAATCGGCATCCCGCTGAATGTTGGCCAGACCGCCCGAATCGACGTCGCACTTTTGCTGGCGGGCGATAAACAGACGGTGACCGTCACAGGCGAATCGGGACTGGTCAACACCAGCTCAAGCGAAATCGGAAACGTGGTCACGGGCCGAGAACTGTCAGATCTGCCGCTGGACGGCCGCAATTTTACGCAGCTCGGTTTACTGCAACCCGGGGTCGCCCCCATCACGGCCGGTCTGGCCGCGGCCGGTGGATCTCTGCGGGGCGGGCAGGCCTATGCAGTCGATGGGCAGCGACCCGAATCCAATAACTACCTGCTCGACGGAGTCACGAATGTGAATCGCGTTGACGGCGGCTTCGCGCTCAGAACGCCCGTCGACGCCATTCAGGAATTCCGCATTTTCACCCAAACCGCTCCCGCTGAATATGGCGGTACCAGTGGAGCGACCACCACGGTTGTGACGCGCTCCGGCACCAACTCCATCCACGGGGTCTTGTACGAATTTCTGCGCAACAACGCCCTCGATACGAGGAACTTCTTTGCGAAGCAGGTAGAACCCCTGAAGCAGAATCAGTTCGGCGGGACCCTTGGCGGACCGCTTCGCCGCAACAAAGATTTCTTCTTCGGATACTACGAAGGCTTCCGCAATGTCCAGGGCGTTACCCAATCCGCAACCGTTCCGAGCGATGCCGAGCGGCGCGGGGATTTCAGCGAACAGCCCGGCCCACTGATCAACTATTTCACCGGCGCCCCGTTTGCCGGCAATATGATCCCGGCGCCCGCTATCAGCCCTGTGACGGCAAAACTGGTTCAATACTATCCGCACGCGAATGCGGGCCCGAACCTCTTCGTCACGACGGAGAACAGGCGGAACCAGACCGACCAGGGCGGCTTCCGCTTCGATCACGTCTTCCGGGAAGCGGATCAGCTCGCGATTCATTACGCGCATTCCCGAAGCTCGAACGTCGATCCTTTGTCGGTAGCCGGCGCCAACGTGCCAGGCTTTCCGGTGGGCGAAGACCTTGCAGCCCATTCGGCTTCGCTTTCCGAGACCCACTTGTTTGGCAGCTCCGCGGTGAACATCTTCCGGGCCGGATTCTTTCGCAATGCCTTCGACACGGATAACCCCCTCAACCGCACGTCGCCGCGCGATCTCGGCTTCAACTACGACAGTTCGCTTGCCACCGCCAAAGGCACCCCGTTCTTCATTGTCAGCGGTTATGCCAGCATCGGCGACCCGATCACGGGCCCTCGCGACACCACCCAGAACACTTACGAAGCGCAGGATTCGTTCGGCAGAACCATTGGAGCGCACAGCTTCAAGGCGGGCGCCGAATTCCGGCGCAATCAGATCAACATGACGGAAGGCATCGCCTCCAACGGGTTCTTCGTCTTCGCGCCCTTTCCCGCCAGCGATGCGTTCGCCAGCTTTCTGCTGGGCTTTCCCGTGGTCTTCTTCCAGGGCGGCGGCGACTTCAACCGGGGTCTGCGCAATGTGGATTTCGGAACCTATGTGCAGGACGAGTGGCGCATCGCCCCGCACCTCACCGTTAACTATGGCGTGCGCTGGGAAGTCGGAACTCCTTTTACGGAGATCCGTAACCGCATGAACTCCTGGTCGCCAGGCAGGCAATCCACGGTTTACCCGGACGCGCCCAAAGGTCTGCTCTTCCCGGGCGACACCGGCGTGCCGGACGGGATTGCGCCCGTATACTGGAAAGCCATCATGCCCCGCATAGGTCTTGCATGGGACCCGACCGGCTCGGGGAAGACATCCGTGCGCGCCGCGTATGGAATCTTTTACGACTCCTTCACCAATGGCGTTGGCGGCCCTTTGCAGGCTCCGCTGAGCGCGCTCCCGTGGACTCAGGCGCGCCAGCTCAGTGCGCCCATCAACTTCACCGATCCATGGAACGGACAGAATCCGTTCTCGGCGAACTCGTTTCCGCAACCCACAACCGTGCTCACGGTGGAGAACGGAATGCGTCCGCCGTATGCGCAGAACTGGAACCTTTCCCTGCAGCGGGCTCTCGCGGGCAACCTGTTGCTCGACGTCCGCTACATCGGCAATAAGGGCACGCGGTTGCCGCGCCTGGTGGAAGGCAACCCCGCAGTCTACGGTCCTGGCGCGACTGCGGATAACGCCGACAGCCGTCGTCTTTATGCGGGCTGCCGCGGAGCCACCGGTCCGTGCGATTTCAGCTCGGTGGGCATCATTACCAACTCGACCAATTCCACGTACCACGCAGCGCAGGCGGCGCTCTCCAGGCGTTTCAGCGGCGGCCTCGCCTTCCTCGCATCCTATACGTTTTCGAAGACGCTCGATTATGTTTCGACGTTCAACGTCTCGGGCTCCGCGCCCAGGCTTGTGGCTGGAGAGAATGACCTCGCGCAGAATCCCTTCGATCTGAAAGCGGAACACGGACCTTCGATCTTCGATGCCCGCCACAGGTTCGTCTTCAGCGGGAGTTACGCGATACCGGTGCCGCGGTCTTCGCACGCGCCGCTCAATGCCGCGATCGGCGGATGGCAGCTCAACGTCATCGCAAACTTCAGCTCCGCAACGCCCTTCACCGTTTACGACAGCGCCAACGTCTCTCTGCAGGGAAGTTCGCCTGAGATCACCGGCTT
>JBDUBZ010000266.1:0-5912 GCA_040003745.1 Terriglobia bacterium | reverse complement strand
GTGGGCTCAAGGCGTCCCAGCGGCTTGCCGTTCTTCGAAACATCGAGCAGGGCCGTTTCCCACTGATAGTTGGGCGTCTCGCCCTCCGTCAGGTCGACGACCTTGAGCGTGTAAGCGCCCACCTGCATGACATCGCCCTTATTCACTTCGCCGACGGCGGTCTGGTTGAAGGGATGCCCGCTGTAGCCGATGAACATGAGCACAATGCCCATGTGAACCAGGTAGCCGCCATACCGGCGGGTGTTGCGATGGGTCAGTTCGATCACGGCGGGGAAAAAGCCCATCTTCGATTTTTCGCTGATGGCGCTCGCGCCGCGGAAGAATTCCATGACGATGGTCGCGGCCACGAAGAAGCAGAGGCTGAGCGAAATGATGGAATACGGATAGCGCATGCCACCGATCAACAGCGCGGCGGCGACAACCAGAGTGCCAATGCCCGGCCACTGGAAATTTTTGCGCAGACTTTCAATCGAAGTGCGCCGCCAGGCAAACAGAGGACCGAGTCCGGTGAGCAGCAGCAGGAAGATGCCGATCGGCACCATGAGCCGGTTAAACCACATCGCATCGAGGCTGATCTTTTCGTTGGAAAGTTTTTCCGTGATCACCGGAAACAGCGTGCCCCAGAGAACGGCGAAGCAACTGGCAAGCAGAATGAGGTTGTTAAACAGGAAGCTCGATTCGCGCGATACGATGCTTTCGAGTTCGGCCTCGCTCTTGAGGTAATTCAAACGGTCGAGGATCAGCCAGACTGTGGCCGCGATCCCGAGGGCGAGGAAGGTGACGAAATAAGAGCCGACGGGCGAATCCGCGAAGGCGTGAACGGAGCTCACGAGGCCCGATCTGGTCAGGAACGTTCCGAAAATACAAAGGAAGAACGTGGTCGAGATGAGAACCATGTTCCACACCTTCATCATTCCCTTTTTCTCCTGCATCATGACGGAATGCAGAAATGCCGTGCCGGCGAGCCAGGGGAGAAGAGAGGCGTTCTCGACTGGGTCCCACATCCAGTAGCCGCCCCAGCCCAGCACGTGATAAGCCCACGCGGAGCCAAGCGCCACACCGGTGCTCTGGAACAACCAGGTTACAAGAGTCCAGCGGCGGGTGGTGTGGATCCAGCTTTCGCCCGGCGCGCGGGTAATCAGCGATGCCATGGCGAAGGCGAAGGGGATGGTAAAGCCGACGTAGCCGAGATAAAGGAACGGAGGGTGAATGACCATCGCCCAGTACTGCAGCAGAGGGTTGAGCCCCATGCCATCAGCCACAGACGTGACCACCTTATCCACGGCCAGAACCTGAAACGCGCTGGCTACGAAAGTGTTCAGCGTGAGGAAGAACAACTGCACCGTGGAAACAATAGCGACCACCCAGGGGAGCAGATTGCGATGAGTGCGGCGTGTTGTGAGGACGACGACGGCCCCGTAGGTGGAAAGGATCCAGCTCCAGAAAAGCAGCGAGCCTTCCTGTCCGCCCCACCATGCCGCGAACTTATAAAACGGCGACATGTCGCGGTTCGTATGCGACGCGACGTAGGCCATACGATAGTCGCCCGTCATCAGCGAATAAACCAGAATCGCCGACGCGGTGGTGAGCAACAACCAGACAGCGAGGACAGCGCGTTCACCGCTCAGAGTAAGAAAGGGTTTCCGCTTCAGGTATCCGGTAACGCTCGCGACAATCGCATAGAGCGAAATACAAAAGGCAAGCAGTACCGCAAGTGCGCCAACGTTTTCCATGTTCTCTTTAGTTAGATGGACTAGATTTTGCCTGGAACTACTTTATTCTGGAGACCTTCGGGCGCCATGCCGGGTTTGGGCGCGTATTTCGATGCGCACTTGGCCTGCACTTCCTGCGCGTGGAAAACACCGGCGGAATCGAGGCGTCCTCCCGCGAGTGCCTGCGCTCCGTCCTTAAAGGTATCGGGCAGGGGATCGCGCCCTTCGTAAACCACCGGCAGGGTTTGTTTGTCCTGAATCAGTGTGAACCGCACCACTCCCGCGCCGCGCACGATCGACTCTTTTTGCACGTCACCGCCTACCCGCACTCGCTTTGTCGAAGCTTCAGCACCCATTTTCCGCAGCTCTGGAATGGTGACGTAGTAGGTCTTCGAACTGGTTACACTCGCGGTCGCGAGCCAGATCAACGATCCGACGATAACCGTCATCAGGATGGCAAACTTGCCATATTTATTCATGGATCTCCCTTTTGCTCCCTTTAATTATAGACCGTGAACGTGACATGCCCCACAGCCGCCGGCGGCACGTATCACCGGAGGCCTCTGAGGAGTACCTGCAACCTGCCAGAGCAATAGCAGAGCTCCGGCGACCGTCGGCCAGACCACCCAGCCGATGGGCCGCCGCACAGGCGCGCGGTCATTCCGGATCTCTCCCTGAATCTCCCGCCAAAGGCCCGCCGGCGCCCTGACAGGGGCCAGATGGCGGGTCAATTCCGATTCGAGTTTCGTCACTTTAACCTCCGTGCCAGCGTTTGATGGGCACGACTCAGCCGCGATGCCACGGTACCCGGCGAGCAACCAACTGCGGCGGCAATATCGTCGTAAGTCAAACCCTGGGTATAGCGCAGAACGACGATCATGCGCTGTTTGCTTGGTAAGTTCGCCACCGCATTCCGCACCCTTTCGCTGGTTTCCGATCGCAAAATGTCATCGAGCACGCTCTCCTCCGGGGCTTTCAAAACATCGAAAAACGCCTGCAGCGCAGGCTGCAAACGCCAGTTGCGCCGACGCTGGTCGAAGCAGGCGTTCACAACCAGCCGGTAGAGCCACGATTCAAAGGAGGCATCCCCCCGAAATGTTCCAATCCCCGCGAAAAGCTTCAGGAAGGTTTCCTGGGAGATATCCTGCGCCGCGCCTGGATTGCCGCTGTAACGCAGGGCAATCGAATAGACCCGGTCTTTGTAGCGCTCAAAGAGTTCACCGGCGTCAGGCGTTACGTCGTGTGCCGCCGCTTTGGAGGTCTCGGCTTTTGGGGTGTCCTGGAGCACCATTCCGCATTTGTTAGACGTGCCGGCCAGCCATTCCCTTCCGTTTTTTTAGAAACCATCCAGCGGCCACAACGCCCGCTGTCAGCAGGATCTGGAAACCGTAATACACCAGGGGTGCCGGCGTCCATCGGCGAATCACCCACGGATCGCTCACGATCATTTCCGCCCCCACCCGGCCCAGGATGGCCCCACCCACCCAAATGATCAGCGGAAAGCGGTCCATGAGACGGGAAAGAAGTCCGCTGGTAAAGATAACGAACGAGATACTGAGGGCGAGTCCGATCCCGAGCAGGAGGAAGTCGCCTTCGGAAGACGCCGCGACGGCGAGAATGTTGTCGAGCGACATGGTGACGTCCGCCACCAGGATGACCCGGATTGCGTGGCCCATTCCCCGCACTTTGCCGGGCTCGCCTTCCTCCCCGGGCTCTTCGGTGAGGAGCTTGACGGCAATCCAAAGAATGGCCAGACCGCCGATAAGCTTAACGTAACTAAGCTCGAGAATGCGCGCGGCGAAGAAGGTGAGGATGATGCGGAGAATGACCGCCCCGGCGGCGCCGACGGCCACGCCCATGCGCCTTTTGGCGAGCGGGAGCGATCTGACGGCCATCGCGATAACGACGGCGTTGTCACCGGCAAGCAATATATCGATCAGGACAATGGATACGAGCCTGAAGAGGAATTCACCGCTGGCGTGTCCCATGGGGCGGGCAATGCCAGGATAGCAGCCTGTTCAGTAATCCGTTAAGGTCGCTCGGCTCCGCGTAACCGGAACATCACTTGCAGTTCGCGCCTCCACCCGGCGGCCAGACCGACGCGAGTGATGTCGATTTCCGGCGACAGCGATTTGAGAATGCATTCGCTGGTGGAGTGGAATTCGAGCGACGGGGCGACCAAAATGATCCTGGGCGGGTCCGGTCGTAGTGCGATGCCGGGAAAGTATCCGAGCCGTTCGAAATCGCTCGCGGCCAGATGCTTTCGCACCCGCAGCCAGTAATCGAGGGCCTGAAAAGGCAGTTGCAGATCGGCCGTCGACTTGATTTCGATCACGACCAGGCGGCTGTGGTGGTCCACGGCAAGCAGGTCGATCACACCGCGATCCGGTCCGGAAAATAGGGGTACCTGACCGTAAATGGGGGCGGATAACAAGCCGGCGTCGATTGTCTGGGGATGGGCGCGCACCTGGGATTCGAGCCACCCCTCGGGAGACATCAGGTAGAGCGGGTGCTGGCGTTCGGCGGCCGATTCCGAACGCACTCGCGCTACTTCGCCCGCCATGGCGACGACGGCCTCGAGAGTGCTGCGCCGTTTGCGCTGGATGCCGCAGGTCAGAACGCCGGCGTTCGAACGGGCGAATTCCAGGCCCCGAACGCGCAGACTGATGGCTCCGTCGCTTTGGCGAACGAAATCTACGCCATCGAGGGCGGGGAACAGCGCGGCGTCGGCATTCGGACTGGTGGGGCGGTGGCACGGGGGCAGTGTGGAATCGATGTTGCCGGCATCGAGCAAATCGACCTCGGCGACGCGGTCCTTCTCGTCGAAGATGTAAACATGCCGGTCGGTCACCAGCGGATTGATGAGCGCTGTCCGAAGAGAGAGTTCCTTTTCGCGGCCGATGGGGCAGAAGAAGAGCAATGGACGGATATCGATGGCACGCTCGCGGCGGCGCAGGTGGTCTAGCCAGATCAGGCCGAAGGCGGCCATGCCCGCGCTCTCGTGTGCATCGGGCGCAGCCGCCATGGCAGCCATTCCCATGGAACCGCGGCGCAGAAACGCCCTCGCATAGGCGGGGGTGAGGCTCTGCTCAAGATTGGTTTCAGAGCTGATTTCTTCAATGCGCCACTCCGGGAATTCGCGGGCAAGCATCAGACGGAAGCGGTCGCGAAACGCCGTGCGGGTGCTTCTGCGGCGGAGTTCCAGGCCCTCGGGGGCGGCGAGGTCCGCGATCTGCATTTCAACCTGCGTTTTGGGAAAGCGTTCGGTCAGAAAGGAGAGACGGTCGCGGCGCTGTTCCGTGAAGTCGACGATTTTGCGAACCAGATTACGTTTGGAATCCCAGGCCTGGAGGACGAAGCGGCCGTTCCATTCGGAGATACTCCACTGGTCCGGAAGCAGGGGCAGCGGCTCCTCGCCCGGGTCGAGCAGCGCGGGTTGGGCGGCCGCTGCAACGAAGGCTTCGACGATGATTTGGAGCCCGGCGGGGACCGACACGAGTATAAAAGGTTAGCAGGGTTTTTGGGCGCTGATATACCCCTTTAAGAGGCGAGGGGATATGATTTTTTGTAGTACATTCAAGTCATGGATGAAGAGCTACGGCAGTATCTCGGACGGATATATGACCGCCTCGAAGACCTGCACACGCAGGTCGACCGCATCGAAGGCCTGCAGAAACAGGTTGATGGAAAGTTCGACGCAGCTCGAACTCAAACCAGTGCCGACATCGAGAAATCGGAAACCAATCTGTTGCGCGCCTTTCATGGCTGGGCTAGATCCATGGACATTCGCGTGCGCGGAGTGAGTGGTCTTGCGTCAGGCTTCGAGGAACGGCTTGGCTCTGTCGAAGAGCGGGTCAGCGAGCTCGAAAGAAGAAAAGCCTCTTAATCTTAGTCGTTGTTTGTCGTCATCGAAGTTCCTATCTCCTTGATATGATGACGGCGATGGTTCAGTGGAAGTTTTGGGGACTCATCGCTTTCATCGGGGCTCCCGCCTTCGCGCAAAATCCCAGCGTCGAGTTTTTTGAGACCCAGATCCGCCCTGTGCTCGCGGATAAGTGTTACGCCTGCCATTCGTCAAAACTGAAATCGCCCATGGGCGGGCTTCTGCTCGACACCAAAGCCGGCCTGAAAGCCGGTGGCAATGGCGGGCCCGTAATCATCGCGGGCGACCCGGCGCACAGCCGCCTGCTCAATGCGCTC
>JBDUBZ010000265.1:0-5956 GCA_040003745.1 Terriglobia bacterium | reverse complement strand
CCCGCCTTATTGGCTGGCCCCGGCTCGGCGTTTTTCCCAATGTACGAGTAGTATTTTGTATACCCGTCAATCGCCAGATACCCGTTTGAGCCGTAGAAAAGATTTCCGACCGTATTGCTCTTGACGCTCGTGTCGAATTCGTGAATATCCGCCTCGTGGTTCGTCATCCAGTGACGGACCTCGAACGTCATCATCTTTTTCTTCCCGCCCTCGCTAAATTCGTAGGCGCAGTTGATAGTGTTGGGCGTCTCCTGGTCGTCGTCGAACATAAAGTGCCCGCCGATCGCCGAAACTTTGGTCGGATACTTCACGCCCAGGCCCCACCGCGCAATATCGACTTCATGAATCCCCTGATTGCCGAGGTCGCCATTGCCGTAATCCCACATCCAGTGCCAGTTGTAATGAAACCGGTTTGCCGTGAACGCCCGCTTGGGCGCCGGCCCAAGCCACAGGTCGTAATCCACTCCCTCGGGCACGGCCGATTCAGGCTTTCGGCCGATGGTGTCGCGCCACTTGTAGCACAGGCCGCGCGCGTGATACACCTCGCCGATCAGCCCGTCGCGCATCTTCTGCACGGCCTCCTGCAGCGCCGTATTCGAGCGGCTCTGGCTGCCCATCTGCACGATGCGGTCGTACTTGCGCGCGGCCCCCACAATCTGTTTCGCCTCGAACATATCGTGCGAGCAGGGCTTCTCCACATAAACGTCTTTGCCCGCCTGGCAGGCCCAGATGGTCTGCATCGTGTGCTGATGGTTCGGCGTGGCGATTGAAATCGCATCAATCGATTTATCTTCGAGCAGCTTGCGCAGATCTTTATAGACAACCGGAGCGGTGCCGCGCTTCGATTCGACGAACTTACCCGCGGTAGCGAGCACGGCATCGTCGACGTCGCAAATCGCTACCAGATCTACATTGGGCAGCGATGTCCACGCCTGCAAATGGCTCTTGCCGCGGCTTCTCAGACCCACGGCGGCGATCCGTACCCGGTCGTTCGGGCTGGCAGCGGCGTTGAAAGCGGCCGTGCCCAGCGCTGTCGCGGAATTGACGATAAACGATCTTCGGTTCATGGTTGCCTCGATAATATCGCAGCTTTGGGGCGTACATTCGCGCATATCCATCAATCCTGGGCTGAGACGGATTAACCGTCTGGTTGTCAGCGCACCAGACACGGCCGTTTGCCGTCAAACTTCCATCCCGGAATCAAATACTGCATCGCCTTCGCGTCATCGCGCCCGGCCAGATCCATGCGTTTGTAAAGCTCATGCGCCTTCGCAATTTCCTGCATGTCGGGCTCAATACCCAGCCCTGGGCGCTCCGGCACCGCTACCGCCCCGTTTTCGATTCGCAACGGCTCCTTCGTGAGCCGCGCGCCATCCTGCCAGATCCAGTGCGTATCGATTGCCGTGATCGCCCCCGGCGCCGCCGCGGCCACATGCGTGAACATGGCCAGCGAAATATCGAAATGGTTGTTCGAATGCGAACCCCACGTCAGACCCCATTCGTGGCACATCTGCGCCACCCGCACCGAACCCCGCATAGTCCAGAAGTGCGGATCCGCCAACGGAATATCCACCGAATGCAGCTGGATGGCGTGCCCCAGCTCACGCCAGTCGGTAGCGATCATATTGGTCGCGGTCGTCATCCCCGTGGCTCGGCGAAACTCGGCCATCACCTCGCGCCCCGAATAGCCCCCTTCGGCCCCGCAGGGATCTTCCGCATAGGCGAGCACATCATGCCTGCCCCTGCACAGAGAAATCGCCTCCTTTAGCGGCCACGCACCGTTCGGATCGAGCGTGATTCTGGCGCCCGGAAAGCGCTGCTTGAGCGCCACCACCGCCTCCATCTCGGCCTCGCCCCGCAGGACGCCGCCCTTCAGCTTGAAATCCTGAAACCCATACCGCGCCTGCGCCGCCTCCGCCAGCCGGACCACGGTTTCGGGCGTCAGAGCCTCCTCGTTGCGCAGTCTCAGCCAGTCGTCCTTCTGGTCCGGATCGCTTCGATATCCCAAGTCGGTCTTCTTTGCGTTGCCCACGTAGAACAGATACCCCAGCATCGGCGCGCTCTTCCGCTGCTGCCCCTGCCCCAGCAGGGCCGCCACCGGAACCCCGAGGTGTTGTCCGAGCAGATCGAGCAGCGCCGCTTCGAGCGCCGTCACCACATGGATCGTCGTCCGCAGATCGAACGTCTGGGCGCCGCGCCCGCCCGCGTCGAGGTCGCTGAAGCGAGTCCGAACGTCGTTCAGAATTTCGTTGTAGCGCCCCAGTTGCCGCCCCAGTACAAGACCGCGCGCATCTTCGAGCGTGTGGCGAATGGGCTCGCCGCCAGGCACTTCACCCACACCGGTATGACCGGAGCTATCGTGCAGCAGGCAGATGTTGCGTGTGAAAAACGGACCATGCGCGCCGCTTAAATTGAGCAGCATGCTGTCCTGGCCGGCCACGGGGATGACTTCCATCCCGTCGATCGTTGGCGTCTTATTGAACTGGCCCAATGCGCCTCGTCCCGATGGCGATATCGTCGTAATACACATCGAACGCAGTCAACGGCGCGGCACGGGTACTTTTCATGCGCAGAGTCTATCACCGATTGGTGGCGGGGGCTTAGCCGCGGGCGCTAATCGGGAAGCGCTGCAATATCATCGATGTCATGGCCGCGTTGAACATGAGGAAGGTGCGCCAGAACTTCCCGCACCGGGGTGCATCGGATATTCCCGGCCACGTCCGCCGCGAGATGGAAGCGCTGCCTCACCACCTGCCAGCCGGATCCCGCATCGCCATCGGCGTGGGCAGCCGCGGCATTGCAAATATCGCCGAAATAGTAAAGGCCGTAGCCGATTACTGGACGTCGATCGGGATGCGGCCCTTCATTTTCCCGGCCATGGGCAGTCATGGCGCGGGGACCGCTGAAGGGCAGGCAGGCGTCCTCGCCCGTTATGGGATTGAAAACGTGATCTCCACCCTCGACGTGGTTTCGCTGGGCCCGACGGAGCTCGGTATCGAAGTCTTCGCCGGGAAAGATGCGTGGGAGAGCGACGGAATTTTTCTGGTTGGCCGCGTGAAATGGCACACGAGCTTTGCGGGCGCGCTGGAAAGCGGTGTTTCGAAGATGATGGCCGTAGGCATGGGGAAGCAGGCGGGAGCGCAGTCGGCTCATGGCGCCGCGCGCACGCATGGCATGGAGGCGGCGATACGTTCGGTGGCCACCCACCTGATTGGCACGGGCAAAATGGTCGGAGGCCTCGCGATCCTCGAGGATGCGTACCACGACACCGCGCAGGTTACGGCGCTGCCGGCGGACCGGTTGATCGAGCAGGAACAGGAGCTTCTCAAGCTCGTCAAGTCGTGGATGGGCCGCCTTCCCTTCGACGCCGTCGACGTGCTGATCGTCGATGAAATCGGCAAACACATCAGCGGCACCGGCATGGATCTCAAGGTGGTCAACCGGGGAGTCGCCGCTCAGCCGAACCACTGGCCCGGCATGCCCCGCGTTGAGAGGATTTACATCCGCGACATTTCCCCCATGAGCTACGGCAACGCCATCGGCATTGGGGCCGCGGACGTTATCCACGACCGCGTTCTCGAAAAGATGGACTTCAACGCGGGCCGGGTCAACGCCGTGACCTCCGGATCGCTGGCGCTGGTTCGTGTTCCTCTGCATTTTCCCTCCGACCGTGAGTGCTTTGAAGTGGCCGCTTCCACGGTCGGAAAAGCCGACCGGAAAGATGTCACCGTGGCGTGGATCCGCAATACCCTCGAACTGAGTGAAATGGCATTAAGCGAGAACTTAATCGATCTGGTCTCAGGGGCGAATTCTCTCGAAATCCTGGAAGCCGTCGAAGCTCGCGAGTTCCTTTGATGCAGATATATCTGGATTCGTGCACGGACCTAACTGATATATCGTTCGGATCGGAAATCTCTTTAGGTCTGAGGCGATTTATTTTTGTCGGCCGCGCTTTTTTTTGTCAGCCGGGAGAGCGTCGCTAACTGCGCCAGGTACTGCCGCAATGGCCTCGCGGGCGTTCCCCACACCGGTTCCCCGGCCCTGACGATTTTGGAGGTAAGGATTCCCGCGCCCGATCCCACAATGGAACGCGCTTCGATCCGCGCCTTGTCTCCCACACCCACCTGCCCGCCCACAATCGCGTAGTCGCCCACGGTCACGCCGCCGGCGAGACCAGTCTGTGCCGCGATCACCACATGACGTCCAATGCCGCAGTTATGCGCGATGTGAACCATGTTGTCGAGCTTCGTTCCATCGCCGATCACCGTTGCGCCCAGTGTCGCCCGATCGATACAAGTGTTCGCTCCGATTTCGACATCGCTCCCGACATTAACCACTCCCACCTGCGGCACCTTGCGATAGGCGCCTCCCTGCATCTCGAATCCGAATCCGTCTGCGCCGATCACGGCCCCCGAATGGACAATGCAACGTGAGCCGAGAGACACGCGGTCGTAGATGGTCACGCGCGGATGAAAGACGCATTCGTCGCCCACCGTAACCTGGCGTCCCAGGCTGCTTCCTTCTCCAATCCGCGTGCGTGCGCCGACTCTGCTGCCGCTTCCGACCGAAACGAATGCGCCGATTTCAGCCGATTGGTCGACGAACGCATCTTCCGCGATGTCTGCTGTCGGATGGATCCCGGCCCGCACCGGCCGCGCTGGATAAAGCAGCGCCAGAGCCTGCGCGAAATGAGCGCGCGGCTGTGATGATGAGATCACCGTCTGCGCCGCGCCAGGTTGATACTCCGGCAGCGCAATCAGACACCCAGCCTTTGAATCGCGCGCTGCCGCGAATAGCTTTTCGCTTCCGACGAACGCTAAATCGAGCGGCCCGGCCGGCCCGAGAGCCGCAGCCCCCAGGATCGGCCGGGCTCCATCGCCGCGAAGAGGCAATTCAAGCCGCGCCGCCAGAGATCCCGCCGTCCACTCAGACATTCATGCCGAACGTAACACAGCCCATCTGAGAAAATCGGGCATGCCCACCGATCAGTATCACGAGCCACCGAGCGAGCTAAGCAGTGAGACCCGGACCTTCGCCCGCATGATTTCCGGCGTAATCGAGGAAGCCGAGGCGATCAACTGGTACGAACAGCGTATCTCCGTCGAAAAGAACAAAGAAGCGAAAGCCATCATGGAGAACGCCCAGAAGGAAGAGTGCAAGCACTTCGGTATGGACCTTGAGTTCTTACTGCGCGCCAAGCCCGTATGGCGTCAGATTCTGAAGGGAATTCTGTTCACCGAAGGGGACATCGTCGAGCACGGCGAAGAAGCCGAAGAACACGCGAAGTAATCGAAAAATGCGAACGACTACTTCTCAGTTTCGGTCGCGATACTCAGTACGCTCGCTGGCCTCCATGCCGAACGCACGGACTTGAGAACATCCGTGCGCTCAAAGGTCAGCGAGTTTCTGTCGCTTTGTGCCTCGGTTCCTGCCTGCCCGAGCAGAATGACGCCCCCTCGGTTGCCGCGGATCATCACTGCGTGGGTTTCCGTTTCGGTGACCGTGTAGTCGCCCGCCGGTAGTGTAGTCCTGCCTGCCATGAAAGCGAACGGGACTGTCACACGGACCGGTTCGAATTCGTATCCAAAAGCGGGCAGTGCTGCCGTTGTAATACCGATTGCCGTGAACGCCAGCAGCGTTCGGTAGATCAGGCTAACAGCAAGCAACGTCTCCCGATCTAAGGCTGCTCGTATCAATGCCGCCGCGTAGGCATTGTCGGCATTGGCTGGCGTTTTGAAATCCATTTCACGCCGCCATCCTTCTGGATCCCTTGCGACCACCGCACCCCAGCCGGTAAGTTGCCCGCGAAGAAAGCGCCCGCGCAGATCCCGAGATAATTCAAGCCATTCTGTACAGCGTTACGAAGATTCGCGGCTGTGCCCGAAGCCAGACCGTTGCCCAGACGTTCGAAATTTCCACTCGGCAACGATGAGCAGGCGATGTTGCCGAATCTGTG
>JBDUBZ010000023.1:0-20154 GCA_040003745.1 Terriglobia bacterium | reverse complement strand
AAGTGGCTCCGCCGCGCACGGGGGTACCGACTCCGGGCGCGTACTGAGGATCGACGAAATCCATATCGAGCGAGAGGTGAAAGCCGGCCGCGCCGCTGGTCACGATCGCGATGGCTTCTTCCATGACCGTGCGGAGGCCGCGCTCATCGATGTCGCGCATGGTGAAGGCGCGGATGCCGGCGCCACGCACGGCGCCGCGTTCGAGCTCATCCACGTCGCGAATTCCTACGAGCGCGACACGCGCGGGATCGACCTTGGGCGAGAAGCCCAAAATGTGAGTGAGCGCTTCCGGGCCACGACCGATGCAGCAGGCAAGTGGCATGCCGTGGACGTTGCCGCTGGGGCTCGACTGGGGCGTGTTCATATCGGCGTGGGCGTCGATCCAGAGGAGACCGATTTTTTGTTGGGACTGGCGATAGAAGTGCGATACACCGGCGACCGTTCCCGCCGCGATGGAATGATCGCCGCCGAGTACGAGCGGGATCTGACCCTGCGCGAGGGCTTGCGAGACCAGACCGCCGAGTTCGGTGCAGGCCTTGGCGATCTCCTTGAGAAAACGGGCTTCGGCGGGACCGGGATGGGATAGACTCTCAGCCTGAGCGACGGCGATGTTGCCGAGATCGATGACTCCAAAGCCAAGAGCTTCGAGGCGCGGTCCGAGCCCGGCGACCCGGAGAGCCGAGGGTCCCATATCGACGCCGCGGCGGCCCTGCCCCAGATCGAGCGGCGCGCCAATGATCGCAATCACGGTTTGAGTCGATAGAGCATGCGCGGAAAGGCGATGGTTTCGCGTATGTGTTCGAGGCCGCAGACCCAGGCGACGCAGCGCTCAATGCCCATGCCGAAGCCGCCGTGCGGGACGGTGCCATACTTGCGGAGGTCGATATACCAGTCGAAGGCTTCCTTCGGGAGGTGGTGCTCTTCGATGCGGCGCAGCAGCAGTTCGGGGTCGTGGATGCGCTGCCCGCCGCCGATGATTTCGCCGTAGCCTTCGGGCGCGAGGACGTCGACGCCCATAGCCACTTCGGGACGCGCGGGGTCGGGCTGCATGTAGAAAGCTTTGATGGCGGAGGGGAAACGATCGACCAGCATGGGGCGTTCGAACTGCTGGGTAAGGATGGTTTCGTCGCCACCGCCGAAGTCGCTGCCCCACTGGATTTCGGAACCGTGTTCCTGAAGGTTCTTTATGGCGTCGTCATAGCTCATGCGGACGAAGGGCGACTGCACGGCTTCGAGCTTCGAGGTGTCGCGCTCGAGGACCTTGAGCTCTTCGCGGCGGTTTTCGAGCACGCGGCCGATCACGTAAACGACGAACTCTTCGGCCACGCGCTTCACTTCTTCGAGATCGGCGAAGGCCATTTCGGGTTCCACCATCCAGAACTCGGTCAGGTGGCGGCGGGTCTTCGATTTTTCGGCGCGGAAGGTGGGGCCGAAACAGTAGACCTTACCGAACGCCATGGCATTCGCTTCGTTATAGAGCTGGCCCGATTGCGTAAGGTAAGCCTTCTCATCGTCGAAGTAGTTGACTTCGAAGAGGGTGGTGGTGCCTTCGCAGGCGGCGGGCGTGAAGATGGGCGTATCGACGAGTGTGAAGCCGTGGTTGTCGAAGTAATCGCGAACGGCGCGGATGATTTCATGGCGCACGCGGATGATGGCGTGCTGGCGCTGGGAGCGCAGCCAGAGATGGCGGCGGTCCATCAGAAATTCGACGCCGTGGTCTTTGGGGGTGATGGGATAAGGGTCCTCTTCGGAGACCCTTTGCAGAATTTCGACGCCCTCAACATCGAGCTCGAAGCCGCCGGCGGCGCGGGCTTCGGCGCGCAGTTTGCCGCTGACGATGAGCGACGATTCCTGAGTGAGGTGCTTCAGGCTTTCGAAAACCTCTTCAGGCAGGGCGCTTTTCACGGCCACACACTGAATGGTGCCGGTGCCATCGCGCACGATGGGGAACACGATCTTGCCGGACTTGCGCAGGTTGTAGAGCCAGCCCGCGATTTCGACGGACTCTCCCGCATGCCGCGCCGCCTCGGCGATGCTGATTCGGTCAGGCATAGGCGGATTCGAGCGCCTCAAGCCCATCGAAGCATTTCGCAATTTCCATCAACGGGAATTCAAACTCGGGAACTTCGCGAAGCTCAAGCAGCAGCGGGTACTGGCCTTTCCGCGAGTTGAGAACCGCCATGGTCTTTTTCCAGTCGATGGTGCCGCCCGCCGACATGGGGAAGAGGTGCTGGTCGTCTTTACCATCGTTATCGTGAACGTGGAGGGAGCGGATGCGATCTTTCATGATGTCGAATTCGGGTTCGATTCCGGCGCCCAGGTGAGCATGGCCCGTATCGAAAACATAGTTCAGATTCAGGTGCGTCATGCGGTTAAAGAGCTCAAGACGTTCGGCGGTGGCAAGCGCGTTGGGAGTGTTCTCGAGCAGGATCTCGACGCCGCGCTGGCGGGCGAATACGGTCAGTTCCTCAAGCGACGAGAAGGCGGCGTCGATGGAATGCTCGGAGAATTCCTGGCCGCCGGCGCCCAGGTGCTGGATCAGGTAGCGGAAGGGAACCACTTCGGAGATTTCGAGCGCGCGCTTGATCTCATCTACCCAGCGCATGCGATCGTTCTTCTGGCGGTCGGTAATGTTGATGTGGGTGTCGGGTCCGGTGCGTCCCCAGAGATGGTCGGTGTACATGGGCGAATGGACCGAGTGCAGGGTCATTGCCGAATCGCGGAACCAGTGGCCGACTTCGGCGATCTGAGCTTTGTCGCGGTAGTCGAAGTGCTGGCGCGCGCAGAATATTTCGACGGCGGCGATACCCGACTGTTCCACCTTATTCAGCCAGGCCGTGGTCAGCCGGTGGTTGGCGACCACGTGCGTCGAAATCATTCGGGTCATCGCCTCCCACTATAACCGTGTAACCCGGATTCGCCGGCGAGATAAGCCTCGGCACGATACTCTGACAACAGAATGCGGCACGCGCGTTTTTCCGGATTTCCGATCCTCATTGTGCCAGTGGTGGCCGCCGTGGTGACGATTTCGTGCGGCACAGGGAACGCGCCGCGCGCGCCTGTAATCGGTGAGGCTTATGCGGGCCCGCCGACTCTGGCCCTGCACGCGGAGATCGATGCGAAGTCGAAAGTGGTGGCGATCGTCCACCACGGCGACAAGCTGCAGATCATTTCACACCGTCGGAGGTGGTACAAAGTCCGTGGTCCGAAAGGCGGCGAGGGCTGGACGGACGATCGCGCGCTGCTCGATCTGGCGCAAATGAATCGGCTCAAGACGCTTGCGAAAGAGACCGCGGGGCTGCCTTCGCAGGGCGTGGGGACCACGTTCGACACGCTGAAAGTACATGCCGAGCCAAATCGGAACGCGATCAGTTTCCTCGAAATCAAAGAGGGCGAGAAGTTCGACTTGCTCGCGCATCGCGTGCTGACGCGCGGACCGCTGCCGAAGCGCGAACTGATTCCACCGCGTCGAAAAGCGCAGAAGACGCCGAAGAAAGGAAAAGCTTTGGCCATTCCCCCACCGCCCCCGCCGCGGCCGCCGGGACCGCCGAAGGACTGGGTGGCGCTATCGAAGGCGCTGACCGTTGCGCCGGACGATCAGCTGACACCAGCCGCGAAGGACGACTGGAGTCTGATTCGCACCAGAGATGGCCAGGGCGGGTGGGTACTGACCAGCAGGATTTATCTGGCGATTCCGGATGAGGTGGCGCAGTATGCGGAGGGGCACCGGATCACGTCGTATTTTTCGCTGGGCAAAATCACGGATGGGGATCTGAAGAAGGACATCTGGTTGTGGACGACGTCGGTCACGCTGGGTGAAGACCACGATTTCGATTCGTACCGGGTGTTTGTGTGGAGCCTGCGGCATCACCGGTATGAGACCGCGTACATCCAGCGGCGGGAGGTCGGATATTTCCCGGTGCTGGCGAAGACTGGCGAATTTTCAGTGTGTCTGGAAAATGATGCGGGGGTGCGGGTTCGCAAGATGTATACGATGCTGGGCAACGCGGTGCGGCAGGCTGGTGAGAAGGCCTGCGAGCCGTCGTTCGATGTGGCGGTCGGGGGGCAACTCGACGGGGCTCCGCAGATTGTGGTGAATGAGGGCCAGGCTCCGGCGGTGAAGACGGGGATAGTGGATCGGTTGAAAGCTCGGGTTAAGGGGTGGTTGGGGAAGTAGGAGGTGCGGCTCTTGACAGATTCGGTTCACTTAATTTCTGCAAGAAAATCATCCATCGATACTCCGGCTTTCGATATGAGCGCGCGCAAGGTGCCTCTCGCAATCTCGTCGTGGTCTAGAATCGAGAGCGTAATTACTGAGCCGGGCTACATGCCATCCAGGTCGCTCGAATACGCGAATCGCTTCGCGAGGGCGCAGTACCGGGACTGACGGCATCAGACTGCAATTTCGATTTCGCGGGTAGTCGTTGTGCGCGGCATTCCCAATTCTGTGCGGACGGCGAGGCACTCCCGGATTGCATCGCCGATGTTGGCCTCCGCTTCGGCTTCGGACTTACCCTGGCTCACGCACCCCGGGACGGCTGGGCACTCCGCGATGTACATGCCGTCTTCATCCATGTGGATTCCGACCAGAAACTTCATGCCTTTATCCTATCGAAAAGCGCTGGTGGTGTTGCGCGTGGCTTTCGGGATCCGCGCGGCGATTGCCCCTCATATCGGCCACCAGGTCAACCGGAATCCGGGTACCTTTGAAGACAGTCGTTCCGCACATGACCTCAGGACCGCGGACTATCATTTCCTCATTTCCTGGATATGGTCACACTCACCGTGCCAGTTCCCTATAAGTATTCCAGGTGTGCCGGACTGCATTGGCCCACGTGAACCCCGTGGCATGGATTCGGCCTGCCGCGGCCATGCGGTCGCGGAGGGCCGCATCGGCGGCGAGTCTCAGCAGCGCATTCGCTATGTCGTCCTCCCGGTCCGGATCGATCAATAGGGCGGCGTCACCCGCAACTTCGGGGAGCGCGGAGCGGTTCGAAGTTATGACCGGGACGCCGGCGGCCATGGCCTCGATGACGGGGATTCCGAAGCCTTCGTCGAGAGACGGGAAGGCGAAGATGCGGGCCCGGGCGTAGGCGCCGGTGAGTTCTTCATTCGAAAGATAGCCGGTGATGCGAATGCGGTCGGCGCAGCCGCTATTGGCGATGGCATCGAGGGTGGCCTGCGCCTCATAGCCTGTTGCGGCTCCGGCGAGGACCAGGGTCCAGTCGGGCGGCATGGATCGAAAGGCGCGGACGAGCGCGGCCTGGTTCTTGCGGCGCTGGATCACACCCACGCAAAGAACCATGTTTTCGCGGGGCAGATCAGGCAGGGAGCGCGGTATGACGCCGTGATGGATGACGCGGATGCGCTCGCGCGGAATGTTCAGGTGCGCCTCGATCTGGCTGGCTGTGAAAGCGGAAACGGCAACGATCAGATCGGACGACTGGGCGGCGTGGCGGGCCTGGGCGGCGAAGCGCTCACGGAACTCCGTCGTGCTGTAGTCGCCCGAGAGTACAAAGAGATCGTGGAAGGTCGCGATTTGCTTCGGGAAGCGGCGCGTGGGGAGGCGCTGGTTCAAGCCATGAAAAAGCTGGGCGGAGCGGTTGCCCCAGTGATCGGACAGGAACCGGCGGCGGCCCGTTGCCTGCCAATAGCGTTGGGAGCGGTAGAAATAATCCCACTGGATTTCGGGATGCGCGGCGGCGAGCCCGTGCAGAATCTCGCGCGAATATACGCCTACGCCGGAAAGCGCGGCGCCGACACTGTAGGTGGCATCTATTGCGATTCGCAAAGATCGAGACTAACAGCCTCGGGCATTTGATATTCCTTCAGCTTGCGGTAAAGGGTGGTGCGGCCGATCCCGAGGAGCAGTGCGGCCTGGGTGCGATCGCCTTTCGTAAGCCTCAAAGCTTTTTCAATCTCACGCCGCTCGGCAAGGTGCAGAGGAATGACTGTTCCCGAGTCCGCCCCGGCGGGATTGGGGGGAGCTCCGGGAATTCCAACCGCCTGCGCCAGCGCGGTGAGATCCATGGCCCCGGCGCGCGCGTGATAGAGGATCGGCGTGGGCAGCTCGGAGAAATGCAGCAGCGGACCGGAATTGAGGGCCATCATGCGCTCAAGGCAGTTCTTGAGCTCGCGGATGTTGCCCGGCCAGTCGTAACTAAGCATCGCCTCCATGGCGTCTTTGGTGACAATGTAGCGCCGGTCCGCCATGGAAAGAAAACGGTCGATAAGGAGCGGTATATCGTCTTTGCGTTCCCGCAGGGTGGGCAGCGTAAGCCGCACCACGTTCAGGCGATAGAAGAGGTCTTCGCGGAAACGGCCGGCTTTGACTTCGACTTCGAGGTTGCGATGCGTGGCGGCGACGATGCGGACATCGACTCTGACGCGCTGGAGCGAACCGACGGCGCGGAATTCCTTTTCCTGGATGACGCGGAGCAGTTTTACCTGGAGATCGATGGGAAGATCGCCGATTTCATCGAAGAAGGCAGTCCCACCGTTGGCAAGCTCAATGAGGCCGCGTTTGGCCTCGCCGGCGCCGGTGAAAGAGTGCCGCGCGTGGCCGAAGAGCTCGCTTTCCATGAGCGGACCGACGAGCGAACCGCAATCGATGGGAACGAAGTGGCCGCGGGGAAAGCCGTTGAAAAGGGAGCGCGCGGCAACCTCTTTTCCGGTGCCGCTCTCGCCCTGGATAAGGACAGGCGTGCGAATAGGAGCGAGCTTTTCCAACTGGGCGCGTATCCGAACGATCTTCGCCGAACGCCCCACAAAGCCGGTGGGAAGCTCTTCGCCCGCGTACTTCATGTCTAAGGAAGAGTGACAGATGCCGTAAAAATTCTCAGGATTTAGTGCGGGCGACCGGGCCGGCGGCGTGGCTGGCGAGGGGCCGGGCGTGCGAATCCACTCACGGATCGAGCCTGACCACGAACGCTTCGGGAACTTTTTGTTCGGTACGGATTTGGCGGGCGAGAGTTTCGGCAGCTTCGGGAGAGGGCGCGCGGCCGGCGAGCACCCGCCAGATGCCCGGATTCTCGGGCCGTTCCAGCAACTTAGCCGCGCCGTAAACGGCGGTCATGTTCTGTTGCATGCGTTCGGCATTGGCGCGTTCCCGAAACGCTCCCACCTGTACGGCGAAGAGGGCGGGCTCGGGGTTCGCGGGCGTGGCCATGATGGTTACCTCGACCTGGGCGACACCGGGGCCGATCAGCTCGATCCGCTGGGCGGCGGCGTGGGAAAGATCGATGATCCGGTTGTTGACGAACGGCCCGCGGTCGATGATGCGGACATCCACCGTCTTGCCGTTCGCCATATTCCGCACGCGGACCATGGTCTGGAAGGGCAGGGTCCGATGGGCGGCCACCATGGTTTCCATGTCGTAAATCTCGCCATCGGCGGCCTGACGCCCATCATAGGGATGTCCATACCAGCTCGCGACACCTTGTTCAACGGTGCCCACCGGAGGCGCCGCGGCAGCGGGGGCCGCACGCCGTGAAGACGTCACCGGCCGGACGCGCGCCTTCTTCTTTCCGCAACCGGACAGCATGACAAGAACCAGAAGAATACAGAAGAGGGCGCGAAGCATTGCCTGTGATAACATCCTAACCTTTGCAACCCTGGCAGCAGGTCTACGATCCCCTTGGCAATGTCTGGCTCTCCACGATCAGCGCGGCCCTGCCTGTCTGCCTTTTGTTTTATCTGCTGGCGGTGCGCAGGACTGCCGCGCATAAGGCCGCGGTCTATGCCTCGCTTTTGTGCGTGGTGCTGGCTGCATTTGAATTCCACATGCCGGCGTCGAAGATTGCGGGCGCGGTGGCGAGCGGCGTGGTCTTCGGAGTGGTCCGCGTTGCCTGGGTCCTGCTCACGGCCGTATTCGTTTACAACCTCACGGTGGAATCGGGGAAGTTTGAAATCATCAAGCAATCGATCGGCGGTGTGACGCCGGACCGGCGCCTGCAAACTCTGTTAATCGCGTTTGCGTTCGGAGCGGTGCTCGAAGGCGCGGGCGGCGGCGGCGCGCCTGTCGCCATTTGCGGGGCGATGATGGTGGGCCTGGGTTTTGAGCCATTCGCCGCGGCCGTGCTTGCTCTGATTGCGAATACCTCGCCTGTGGCTTTCGGCGCGATCGGGAATCCGGTGCGGGCTCTGGTCGCGGTCACTGGCCTTCCGGCGATGCAGATCAGCGCGATGATGGGGCGCATTCTGCCCTTCACCGCGGTGATTCTGCCGTTCTGGCTCAGCCGGATGGTGACCTCGTGGCGCAATGTGATGGCAATCTGGCCGGGGCTGCTGCTCGCGGGAGTAGTCTTCGCCGGCGTGCAGTTTTACTGGTCGAATTACCAGGATTTCGGGCTGGTGGATATTGTGGGGGGCCTCGCAACCCTGATCTCGCTGACACTGTTTCTGAAGGTCTGGAAGCCGAAGCAGACCTGGCGGTTCGCGCACGAGCCGGCCGCGACCATGAAGTTGCGCCATTATTCACCGCTGGAAATTGTTCATGCATGGTCGGGCTTTTTGCTGCTTTCGCTGTTGGTGATTCTTTCGGGCGTTCCGCAATTTGCGGCGTATCTGAACGCCGCTACTCCTGTTGTTCCGGTGCCGGGCCTTCACAATCTGGTGTTCCGCATGCCGCCGGTCTTTACGGCGCCCCATCCCGAGTCCGCGATATTCGATCTCGCGTGGCTCTCGAACGCCGGCACGGCCACGTTTCTCGCGGGACTTATTGCCGGCCCCGTGCTCGGGTTGAGCTTCGGAAAAACTCTGCGCGTCTTTTCAAAGACCTGTTACAAGATGCGTCACAGCATGCTCGCGATCATGGCTATGCTGGTGCTCGGCTACGTCACGCGCTACAGCGGTATGGACGCGGTGCTGGGCCTGGCGATGACGCACACGGGCCGGTTTTTTCCGTTCTTCGGAACTTTGGTGGGCTGGATTGGCGTTTCGCTCACCGGTACCGATGCCGGATCGAACGCACTGTTTGGAAGCCTGCAGGTGATTACAGCCACCAAGCTGGGCCTGCCTCCTGTACTAATGGCGGCGGCGAATTCGGCCGGCGGGGTGATGGGGAAGATGATCGCGGCGCAATCGATTGTGGTCGCGGCGGCTGCCGTGGGAAAACCCGGCTGCGAGGGAGATCTGTTTCGCAAAGTGTTTCCGCACTCCATTATTCTGGCTTCGCTGATCGGATTGCTGGTGTGCTTTTTCGCGACCCTTGGCCGCGGTTTTGTTCCCGGAGGTTAATCACAAATCAACTTCTACGTCATTTGACGGCTGCGAACAGCACATCAGGACGTTGCCCGCGGCCGGTGGTTCGAGTGGAGCCGGCTGATAGGTGACCGCCCCACCGATCAGCGCACATTCGCAGGAATGGCACACGCCAGTACGGCAGGACCACCTCACGGGAACATCGCATGCCTCGGCGAGTTCCAGCAGGCTAATGAAACGAGGATCCCAATTGACCGTCAGTCCGCTGCGAGTAAAGGAGATCAGCGGCCCATTGCCGGGAGTTCCCGAAGGGGAATGCGCCGGCCGAACAACTCGCTTTATTCCTGGATTCATCGACTCTTCCGGTCCAAAGACTTCCCGCCGTACTCGCGTTGGATCGGCGCCCCAGTGTTCCAGGCCCTCTGAAAAACTACTAAGGAATGATGGAGGTCCACAAAGGTAGAAGTCCGCATCCCGCGGCAGGCCCAGCCGATCGAGCAGCGAGACGTCTAAATGGCCAACGGACTCGTAGTCTTGTGCAGATGGATCCTCTGGCCCCGGTTTGCTGTATACGATGTGGCGATGACCTCGGCTGAGCGCGCTTAGTAGTTCGCGTGACTCCCTTGCGAACGGGTGTTGATTCCTGTCCCGGGCTCCGTAGAGCCACCACACCTCGCGCTTTGAGTGAACCGCCGCAAGCTCATGAAGCATGGCAAGCACAGGTGTAGCCCCGATTCCGGCGCTCGCCAGCACGACCGGCCCCTCTCCGGGTTGCAACGTGAACGTGCCACGAGGCGCACTCGCTGCCAGAACATCGCCGACATGTACCTCGGTGTGGAGGAACGAACTACCGGCGCCGTTACTTTCGTGTTTGACGCTCACCCGATACGTTTTTCCGTCCGGGGAGAGCCGGAGGCAGAGGCGCCCCATCCAGTGCCTCGAAAGATAACGAAATGACATCGGCACTTTCCCGGTCCAGTCGCGCGACCCGTAGAGAACGGAACCCAGGCCAGGCCGGCGGCGGCACTGCAGGGCTGGTAAGTCCGGGATTCCCCGTATCCAAATCGCCTCGATTAGCCAGCGCTCGCAGCGAACTCACCCAACCGGAACTCAAGGCCGGAATATTTAACGAACGCTGGAGCTGCTCGCGTGAGTGGCCCGGCAGGTAGAGCAGAGCGTCGATGGCCGCCACAGTGACTTGTTCGGGTCCATCGGCGATCTTAGTGATGTCGTCGCCTGCGCGAACTTCCCCCTCTTCCAGCACTCGAAAATAAAAACCTGGCCGGTGATGAGACACGAGCAGGGCGGCCATTGCCGGTTCAGCCATTCTGATACCAACGCGATAGCAGGTGACGCGTGGCTGCGTGACTTCAAGGATCGCGCCGCCGATTCGGTATCTGTCGCCGATGCATACCTCGTCATCGGATAAACCATCCACAGTGAAGTTTTCGCCGAATTGGCCAAATGCAAAATCAGTGCGGCCGAGGTGAGCCTGCCAATAACGATAGGAGTCCATCTGGTAGACCATCACGGCGCGATGTTCCCCTCCGTGCCCAGCCAGATCGCCTTGTGCGTCTCCATCGATATTCAGCCGCCGGACCATCCGGCTGCCCCGCACGCTCTGCTTCCAGATCGCCGTGCGGACCTTCTCTCCTTTCCATTCGACGTCGCGCGGCAGACCTACGTTGACTGATACAAGCTGTCCCATCAGATCCCTCATCGGAAACATACCAGCATACGGCCGCATTAGCGCTCGATCGGGAGTTGCGCCGACGACCCTCCGGGCGTCATTTCACGACGCTGCCGCCCGAGCAGGCTCTTGTGGTGAAGGCCAGGGAATGAAAGTCGGGTGGACGGCAGAGTCGGAATTCCGAATCGGAATGCTATCCGGATGCTGCCGTCGAAACGCGCGGCTGAGGAGAGGGGACGATCGGGAGTCGCGCGGCGGCTCAACCACGAACATTATCAAGCCGCAGGCGGGTGGGGGCGCGCGATAGGGAGCGGATCAGGATCGCCTCTGTAATGGGTGACCCTTGGCGCATTTCTCAATTCCCGACGCCCGGCCAAGGATCAGCTTCAAATGAAAAACGGGCAGCCGTTGTTCCGGCTGCCCGCAATTTTTGTGTGAGGCTGGGGCGCAGCCGACTGTGCGGCCACGCCCTTATTACTAACCAGGCAGGAAATGCCCTGATTTCCGCGACCAGCTAGAACTGGAACCGCAGAGCGAAGGACATCAGGCGGGGGTTAACCGTATTGGTGTAACGACCCGTACTACCGTTTGTCGGAACCAGAGCGCCGGTAGCCTTGTATGACGCCCAATCGTACGACTGCCCGGTTTGGGCTGAGATGAACTGCGTGTGATTGAAGATGTTGTACATCTCCGCGCGGAATTCCAGGAATCGCTTCTCTCCCTTAATCGGGAATTTCTTCCGGAATGTCATGTCCCAGTCGTTCACGCGTGTACCCGGGATCGTTAAGAGACTGCCTATTCCGGCGTTGCCGAAGCATGCCAGGTTCTCGCCGATACCGAGGCGGGGGTTGGACTGCGGTGTCAGGCTGCACGGCGGCGGGGCCGCAAAGGCTGCGTTGTTGAAAAGTGCATTTCCCGGCGTCCCATTCACGCCGATATTGACGTTGGTCGGGCCGCCCTTGAATGAGACCTGATTGCTCGGCAGATTCGGATCCCCAACCACGTTTACGCGGGGGCCTTCGCCAGACGTGCCCGTGAAGTTCGGCAACACAAGGGTGGTGTTATTGGTATTGGCGAAGCTGAGAGTGTTGTTGTTAGTAGTACTGGTGCTGCTGAAAGTCGGATAGCCGACCTTGGTATCCCCGCGGATCTGGGTCACGCCGGACAATTCCCAGTCGTCGGTTACCCACTTCAGAGGCTTGAAGCCCAGCTTCTGGGAAAGACTTGGCACCTGGTACACGTAAGTGAAAGTCCCGTACATGGGCGTGGGTGCGTAAGAAGGCCCCCAGTTCCGCTCTTTGTCTGTGAAAATGGCGCTCCTGCCGCCCTGAAGCGACATGATTTTCAACCACGTGAAGGATCCGCTGAAAGAGAGCCTCTTGCTGAAGTTTCTCCGCCCTGTCGCCTGCAGTGAGTGAATATCGGAGCTTCCGCAGAAACATTGAGAGGTCACAGTACTGTACCCCGGATACTGCGTGCGGAAGTAGTCGTCGTTCAGCGCACGGCCTTGCGCATTACCGCCAGGGAGGTATTGATCCAGATATGCCCTCGTGGGGTCAAGCGCCGCCGTTTGATACTGGTTGTAGAGAGCTCCCGAGCCTTGCTTAACCCCGAGCGTTGTCACGTTGTTGGTGCTGGTGGAGACCAGCGAGTGACGGTCCAGATTCATTACATACCCGACCTGCAAAGTGGTCGAATGCCCCAGATCCCGCTGAATCTGGAAGCTTCCGTTGTACGTGCTCTCAAGCCTCTGGGGGCCAACGAGCGTCGTCGCGCCGAGAGGGGAAAGGCCAACAATCTGGTTAGCCGCCGGCAGCGAACCGATTACGTAACCGGCAAGCGGGTTGGTGGCGACACTGGCAACATTGCCATAGTATTGGGTCAGAGTTAGCGTGTCCGGGGTGCCGCCAACTCTGGCGTTAAGGAAGGAATTCGGCTCCCGGCGCAAGTTCTGTCCTATGCCACCGCGGATGGCCGTCTTTCCATCTCCGAATACGTCCCAGGCGAAGCCGAATCGAAGAGCCGGAGAGAAGACCGGAACCTGATAGACTCCTTTCCCAAGGGGAAGGTTGGGGTTGTCGTTGGTGATTATCTGCATCCCGGTGTATGGGTTGGGCGCAGTGCTGTAGCCACCCGTCGAAATGCCGTTGAACACCTGGGGAACCAGAGTGCCGGCGGCCAGGTAGCTGGGATACATATTCCCGGGTCCGCCCTTTCCGGTGCCGATATTGGCGTTCGGGTTCTGAGACCTATCCCACGAGTACTGAGAGGCGATAGGGCATGGTCCCGTAGCCGTCGAAACGGCGCAGTACGGGGAGAAGATGCGCTCCACCAGAGCGGGGTTGTAGGTTGAGGGAAGGAACATTGTCATATTCCCGCTGACATCCTGCATGGCGGGCAGGTGGGAGAAGCGGATGCCGATATCCACGGTCAGGCGCTTGGTCACACGCCAATTGTCCTGGACATAAGCCTCGAGCGCTTTCGCCGTCTTCATTCCAACCACTCTTTGGCCTTCGGTGTAGGTCTTCAGGTTGCCCAGGTATGCGTTGGCGTAGCCATCCAATGTATTAGCCTGAAAGAACGGATCGTCGGCGCCGGAGAAGTTATACGTGCCCTGAGAGTTGCCTCCGCTGGTCTCGATCTTCTGGCTCCACTCCCAATAGATCCCCGCTTTGAGGTTATGCACGCCGATTGTCTTACTGACGCCATCGGTGATGCTGTACATCGGGTTGTAGTTGTAGTTCGGGCATGTTCCATTGCAGAAGGGCTGGCCGGCGTTGGCCTCGGTCATCTGCCCCCCCCCAAAGTTGGCTGTGGGGAAACCCGCCTGGTAATAAGGCTGCCCATTGGACGATTCGGGCCGGGATACTGGGGGTTGGTTGTAAAGGGGGTCCTTGGTAAAGTTGTGGAACGACGGCGGGTTCAACATATTTCCCCGGTCCAGCTGGCCGGCGTTGAGATCGTAAGCGTAGTCGTTCCACGAGTAACCGAGGGTTAACTGGTTGACCAGACTCGGGCTTATCGAGTAAGTCAGGCCCAACGCCCAGCCCCTGCCAGGATTCGGGTGTGGGGTATTGGTTGGCGCAAATTTCCCCGTCGTGAGATCCTTCAGCGGGATCGAAGCGGCGGAATTGTCGAGGAAATGGTCGTGGCCGTAGCGCACGAACATGGTTATCTTCGATGTGAGGTTGGCGTCGAAGCGCGCGATGTCGTTGCGTCGGCTGATCGCGCCGGTGTTAATCCAGTAATAGTTGCGCGTGAGATTGTTGGTTGTACCGGGGCCGCCCTGGGCATCGATATTGCCGGTTGCCAGACCCGTTGCCTGCGAGGTAATGAAGGCCGGGCAATTGCCGGGGCTGATCAGATTCGAACCCGCGACGCCCGGGCCAATTCCGTTCCAGGTCTTCCCGTCGGCGGTTCCCGAGGCCGCATTGCAGAGGTTCGGCAGGGGGAGGGCCGCCATCATGGCCTGGCCAAACTTTTGCGATTGAGCGTCGAAATTGCTGGCGTACTGAGCGAAGTTCTGCCGTCCGTCGTAGGGGCCCGTGCCGGACCACGGCGTGAAATACTCCCCGGTTACGGGGTTTCGCAGCGAGTTCGCAATGAATTTACCCTGCGAATTCGGGTAATAAGAGAAGTCGCCCGCCCGCTGGTTGGCGGTGGGCACGTTGGCGTAGCCGCTCGCCGGATTGGATCGCTGAGAGAGGAATTCCTGCGATACGAAGAAGAACAGCTTATTCTTCGCCCTGTTCCAGACTTTCGGGATGTAGACCGGGCCGCCGATCGAATAGTTCTCTACCAGGAAGCGATAAAGCGGCTTGGCCTGGCCGTTGTAATTGTTGAAGAAAGTATTGGCATTGAACTCCTCATGACGCTTGTTGACGTTGAGGCTGCCGTGAAAGTCCGACCCACCGCTCTTGGTCACAACCTGGATCTGACCGCCCATGCTGCGGCCGAATTCCGCCTGGTAATTCGTGGAAAGCACACGAACTTCAGCCACGGCGTCCACGTTGGGCGAGAAAGTAGTCAAAGAATCTCCGGCCGTGTCCATACCCGTAACCCCGTCCACCGTATAGTTGGCGGCGCTGCCCAGACCATTCAGGTTCAGGGCGCCGAGCGCAAAGGGGTTCACGGTTTCGTAGTTGCTCTGCCCGCTGCCACCCTGGGTCAGGAAGGTCGTGCCAAAACTCGCGCCGGGAATGGTCTGGAGGAGAGACATGAGATCCCGTCCCCGGACGGTGACGTGCGCCATCTGCTCGAAATCGACCATGCTGGCGTTCTCACTCGAAGCAACCTGGACGGGCGTCGCAGTCGCCGTGACTTCCACCGACTCCGCTACCGATCCCACTGTCAGGCTAAGCCGCCCCAATTCGCGAGTTTCGCTTGCGTTCAGGGTGATTTGCTTCTGCACATACTCCTTGAAACCGGCGCTGGGCCGAATAGTCAAATCGTAAATGCCTGGTTCCACGCTGACAAATCGAAAAGTGCCTTCCGCTGCCGACTTTAACGTCCGGACGACACCAGTCGAAACGTTCTTCAGTTCGACGGTCGCGCCCGGCACAACCAGATTGGTCGGGTCGGTTACGGTGCCCTGCACGGTGGCTGCAGTCTGGCCAAAAGCGCAGCCGCACGCGGCGGCCCAAGCAACTAAAACGAATACAACGCGGTTCCAATTCATTACTGATCCTCCCTGGATCGATTCACTAGTTTTCCGGAAGTTCCGGTCCCGGCAGAAGGCGTTGAAACTTGTCCGCCACACCGATATCCGGCCGATTCACCTGCGAGCACGGTGAACCATTACCACTTATTCCAATTTCCTCTGTCCCCTGCTTTTGGTCATGCGCGGTGCAGTGCTTAATACGCACCCCAAATCGCGCACTGGCAAACAGAAGCATTTTATTTAATGGGGCGTATTGAAGTCAAGGTCGAATTTTGGGAAGCCGGCTTTTTATGGCGTTTGTTGTGTTTTTTGGCCCGTTCATCCGCTCCCGCCGGGTCGATTCGATACGACTTGGGATGGACCGCGGAGGACAGCCAGGGAACCCGGCGCGAGCCTCTTCGCGGCAATACCGGAACAGCCTGGACTAACGCTGGAATCGGGTAAAGCGCCCGTGGATGTCCTCATGGCCGGCGGCGCTGAGCGCCGTGCAATTTTCCCTTCCAGTAGACTGGTCTGAAATGGCGTCCGATATTCAGCCGGGAATCCAGGCCGGGGATGCCGGCTTTGATCGGCATATCCGGAAGCTTTCCGAGAGCGTTCAGGCGCGGCTGCGTTACCACACCATCGAACTTCCGGACGGCAGCGTTCTGCCGGGCCTGCAGACCGTGGAACATCTGCGCCGGCGGCTCGATTTATTCAATCTTCCCGAGGATTTGCGGGGGCGCCGGGTGCTCGATATAGGAGCCTGGGACGGGTGGTTCAGCTTCGAGTGCGAACGGCGCGGCGCTGAGGTGTTGGCGGTCGATTGCTTGGAACTGGCGACATTTGTGGAAGCGAAGGAATTGCTGGGATCGAAAGTCGAATTTCTGACGCTCGATGTCAACGAACTGTCTGCCCAAAGATTAGGGCGGTTCGATGTGGTGCTCTTCTTCGGGGTCCTGTACCATCTGCGGCACCCGCTGCTGGGGCTCGAAAAGGCGCTGGAGCTTTCCACGGATCGGGTGCTGGTGGAGTCGTTCGTGATTCAGCCGGAAGATCGCCCCATTCCCGCTGTCATGGAATTTTACGAGGGCGCCGAACTGGGAGGGCAGATCGACAACTGGTGCGGGCCGAGCCCCGAGTGCCTGCTCGCCATGTGCCGGGCGGCGGGTTTTGCGCGGGTGGAGCTTCGGGACATCACGAGCCAGCGGGCCTCCGTGGAATGCCGGCGGCATTGGGAGGTTTCGGACCATGTTTCGGACGCAGCGCCGCATTTGAATTCAGCGGTGAACAGCCGGACTTACACGGCGCGTTTCCATCCTTTTAAAGACGAGTATTTATGTTGTTATTTCAAGTCGACCCTGAAAGACCTGACGCCCGGGGACATGCGCATTGAGGTGGATGGATTTGGGGTTCCGGCCCTCGCTGTGACGCCGAACGGGGAGGAAGCCTGGCAAGCCAATTGTCTGCGTCCCCATGGTCTTGAAGCCGGCCGTCACCGGGTGCAGTTGCGAATCCGTAACAGCGCGTTGAGTAACGCAGTAGAATTTTTGATGCTCAGCGATACGGGGACCGAGGCGCCACAGCCGTCGCCGGCTCTTCCGGCGGAGGCTCCGGAGTTATGCAGCGCTGAATTCCACCCTTCGGGCGACTTGCGAATTGCATCCCACCGGGGCGGATCGCTGGTTTGTTATTTCCGTTCCCCTGCTACGTCACTGGGCATCCCGGACGTAGTGGTAGAGCTTGATGGGGTTTTGGTTCGTACCGACACCGTCAGCTCTCTGGGAGGAAATTTGTGGCAGGTGAACATGCTGTTGAGCGCAAAGCTGGAAGCCCAGGCCACCGTGCGTGTCCGTTTGAGCGCTGGCGAGTGGGGAAAAATGCTCTTTGTTACAGGCATCCCCTAGTACCGGTACGTGCATGTCAACTACGTCTTCGGAAACCGGCTCCGCTCCTGTAACATAAAGCACACCACGCCCGCGAACCTCGGGAACTAATGCACATTTTCAGAATCGGCCTTGTCAGCCGCCTTGCGGTGCTGCTCATAATTCCGTTTGCCGGAACATTGGTCGGGCAACTCACTGTAACGGGTTTGAGATCAACGGCAACGCTTAGCGCCACGGGCGCCTGGACAATTACGGCGCAGGGCTGGAATTTCGGTGGCACGGTGGGCTCCGCGATCTACGCGTCCACCATCAATAGCGGCACCGACAACCTGGGTAGGTATCAGGAATTGGCGTTCGGATATGCAGTAGGTTCCAGTTCCCGGTCGGCCTCGATCCGTGTCTATCCGGCCCGCGCAGTAGCTCTTTTTTCACTCACTTATAACGGCTACTCCGCCAATGTCGCGCCTTTCCCGGTGCTGACCACGTATCCAAAGCTTTTGCATGCGACGTTCAGCGGCGAATTCGCGCAGCCGGATTTCATCAACCTGGCGGCGGACAGTCCGGCGGTTTATTACGATGCCTCCGCCAACGCCTATGTTCTCTCGGCGGCATCGGATTTTATGACGTCTGCCACGGTGTGGAATGGCGATGGTTCGATGGGCACAGGAATCTCGTCGAGGATCGGATGGATTCCGGCCGGAACCACACATCAGACCGTGCTGGCATACGGTGCGGGGATCAACGCCACCTTGTCGAAGTGGGGCCTGGCTTTAACGGACCTCAGCGGCAAAAAACGCCCGGCTAATAACGCCGATGCCCTGCTCAGGTCGATCAGCTACTGGACCGACAACGGCGCCACTTATTACTACAATCCGGGCGGCCCGTCGTACACGGGAACTCTGCAGACGATGAAGGGCGAATTCGATAAAAAGGGAATACGCCTGGGGTCGATGCAACTCGACAGCTGGTGGTATCCGAAGGGCCCGACGGACATATGGTCGGATCATGAGGGGATCTGGACGTATACGGCATCGACGGATCTGTTTCCCACGGGCCTGGCGGATTTCCAGGCGAAACTGGGCACGCCGCTGATCGCGCATTCGCGATGGATTGACGCCAACAGCCCTTACCGAACGCAATATCTGATGTCTGGCGACGTCAGTATCGACCCACAGTTCTGGGAAGATATCGGGGCCTATCTTCAAGCTTCCGGCGTTACAGTCTACGAACAGGACTGGCTGGGCAACAAAGCGAAGACGCTTTACAACCTGACCGACCCCTACGCCTACCTGGGGAACATGGCGGCTTCCATGGCCAGACACGGCATTACGATTCAGTACTGCACGCCGACGCCGGGCCACTACCTGCAGAGCACGAAGTACGACAACCTGACCACGATACGCGTCAGTAACGACCGCTTCCAGGAAGATCGCTGGACCTATTTTTTCTATAGTGGCCGGCTGGCGTCGGCTCTGGGGGTATGGCCGTTTACGGATGTGTTCATGAGCGGGGAGACAAACAACCTGATCGCGGCTACGATTTCAGCCGGTCCGGTGGGTGTGGGCGATCCGATGGGAGCGCTTTCGCAACAGAATCTGCTGCAGGCGGCGCGTCCGGATGGCGTGATCGTGAAGCCCGACGTAGCGGCGGCGCCTCTCGACAGCGTCTTTATCAATGATGCGCAGGGCGTGGACGTGCCGATGGTGGTAACGGCTTACACCGACTTCGGTGCTGGCCTGAAGGCGAATTACATTTTCGCTTACCCGCGCGGCGCCAATAAGACAATCACGATCCAGCCGGGAAGCTACGGGATCATCGGGCAATCTTACCTCTACGATTACCTCAACGGCACGGGACATTTTCTCGATGCGCACGCCTCGTACAAGCTCGATTTGACGTCGGGCCCGGGGTATTTCATCCTGATGCCGGCGGGGAAAACCGGTATTGCATTCATGGGCGACAAGGGTCATTTCGCCACCCTGGGAAAGGCGCGCATTGCAGCGTTTGCGGACACGGGGAAAGTCGATGTGACCGTTTCGTTCACGAGTGGAGAGAAAGCCCGCACGCTCTTTGGCTTCTCGCCGGGGCCGGTCACCGCGACGGCAGTGGCGGGTAGCGCGACCCCCGCGGTGTGGGACCCGGCCACGCAGATGTTCAGCATGACGGTGACTCAGGCGACCAGCGGTACCACTGCGGGAACAGCACGGGTACGGCTGATTCAGTCGTTCGGTCCGGGTGCGACTGCCACATCGAGCAATGGCGACTGCCGGTATCGTTGCAGTGGATCGAATCCAGTGCCTGGCCCGGTTCGGGATAGATAGTCAACGCTAAGATAAGACAGTCAGCATGCACCTCTCTGGCGGCAACGATATCCGGCCGCTTCTGCGCGACCGAAAAGCTTCCGCTACAATAAAAAAGGTCTCCCGCATCCCCCGTCGGTCCGCCCGAAGGTAAGCTTTTCGGGCAGATGACGCAGTGGAAAACGGCTTCAGGCTCATTTAAACAACCGCATGTTCGATAATCTGTCCGACAAACTGCAGCGTGTCTTCAAGAACCTGCGAGGCGAAGGACGCCTTAGCGCCGAGAATATGGAATCGGCGCTGCGTGAAGTTCGCGTGGCGCTGCTCGAAGCCGACGTCAATTTTAAGGTCGTCAAGCAACTTATTGAGAGCGTGAAAGAACGGGCGATGGGGCAGGAAGTGCTGCAGTCGCTTTCGCCTTCACAGCAGATTGTCGGC
>JBDUBZ010000264.1:0-5973 GCA_040003745.1 Terriglobia bacterium | reverse complement strand
TAACAGTGTTTTGACGTTTTCCTGATGAAAAAGCGACGCTACGACGCTGTGTGAGGAAGGGGCCGTTTGCGAGCGGTGCTTTCAGGGCTGCCAGACGGCGCCTCTCAGTCCAGGACGCCGTTGCGCCGAATACCGGTGGTTTGGAGGTCAAGATGTGAAGCCGTGGACCGGAGCCCGGAAGTCGACAACCTGTTGCGTGCCGTGGTCAAAGCCGATGCGCAGCGTGTAAGGCCCAACGATTTCAACCTTCCGCACTCTGCCGCCATCCTTTCATTTCATATCTGGTTTCTTCTGGTTGGCCAGATAATTTTTCACCGGAACCAGGGCTTTGAGGGTGAACAGGTTCAGGAGCCCGAGGACGATTGCCACTTCGTAATTCTCCAGAGCCACGGCCGCGCCGATGGCGCCCGTGTTCCAGATGCTGGCCGCGGTTGCGGTGCCGCGGACGTTCAGACCGTCTTTCACAATGGCGCCTCCGCCCACAAAGCCGATGCCGGCCACCAGACCCTGGAGAACGCGGGAACTGGCGGCCAGATGATCGGCGCCGGCGACCGGGCGGATGATCATCAGATACGCGCATGTCGCCATGGCGACGATGGGAAACGTGCGGATGCCGACGGCGTGACCTTCCTTCTCGAGCAGCCATCCGGTGGGGAGTGAGATGACGTAAGCGGCGCCGATCTTTTCAAAAGTTGTCAGGAAGGAATTCCAGTCGATGGGAAGCGGCGGCATACTGTATTGTTGAGCATATCGTCTTTCCGGCGACCTTCATGAAACTCACCAGAGTCAGGGCTTTTCTGCTTAGTTTCCCGTTTGCCGAACCGCTGCGCATGCCGTTTTACGGAGGCGAAAGAACTATCGTTAAACGCGATGCGATGCTCATTCGCGTGGAAACGTCGAACGGGTTGACAGGCTACGCGCCGGGACCCGGTAACGAGCGCACCGAAGAGGCCATCCGCAGGGTGATTGCGCCGTTCCTCGAAGGTATGGCGCTGGCCGATCCGGACGCGCTGCGCGTGAAGTTTCAGCAGGGTCCCGGGCTCGGCGATATAGAGCTGTCGAAGGCTTACTGCGCGGTCGAGGTGGCTCTGTGGGATCTGCTTGCCAAGTGGCACGGCGTACCGCTTTCGGAAGTCGTGGGCGGGCGCATCCGCGAGCGGATCAAGCTCTACGGCAGCGCGGGCATGTACCAGCAGCCGGAGGGCTATGCGGAGGAGGCGGCCGCTATTGCGGCGATGGGATTTCGCGCCTATAAAATGAGGCCCGCGCTGGGTCCCGACAACGATGTAAGAACGGTGGCGCTGATGCGCGAAGCCGTTGGCGCCAATGTCGATCTGATGATCGACGCGCATGCCTGGTGGCGGATGGGGGACAGAAGTTATTCCTTCGACACGGTAGCGGATGTGGCGGGGCGCATGGCCGAGTTCGATCCGCTGTGGCTCGAAGAGCCGCTGCCTCCGGCGGATCACGAAGCTTATGTAAGGCTGCGGGAGATGAACCTTGTTCCTCTTGCGGGCGGCGAGCACGAGCAGGATGAGGAAGGCTTTCTCGACCTGATTAATTCCGATGCGCTCGATTACGTGCAGATGGATGTGTGCTGCCAGGGCGGGATTTCGATGGGACGTCGTTTGTTCAATTCCATCGCGCGGCGCGAGCTGCGATTCGCGTTTCACAGCTGGGGTACGGATCTGGAAGTGCTGGCCGCGGCGCACCTGGGAATCTGCTGGCCAGATACGGTAGTTGAGTGGCTGGAATATCCCTGCTACGCGAACGACGGGAAGCCGGGAATGTACCCGTTCCCACTGGCAACGGAAATTCTGCGCGAGCCTTTGCCGATTGAGAAGGGCGAGTTGACGGTTCCCCGGCTGGCCGGCCTGGGGATTGAGATCGATGAGCGGGCGATTGAAAAGTATCCGTGGGTGCCCGGGCCGTGGTCTTACTTCCGTATCGATTCACCGAAGCAGACGCTGGCGGTGGTGGGCGATCATTCTATTCCCTGGGAAGGTTAGGAATTCAGAATCCGCAGCGTTCGAGACGATGTTCAGTGCTGTAGGGCGAAACAGTTGACGCGGACCGCCGGTGCAACGATTGGCGGTCAGAGAGTGGAGTGTTCGGGCCGGCTACCGCCGATCGGGCTCAACTTCCCAGTACGGGTACCGAAGGAAAATAGACGCTTTGCGACTAACCTCGGCGGTAGCCCGGGCGGGAACTGTCAGGCAGGTAACATGTTCTGAATCTCGACCTTACGACATCAACGACCGAGCGATGCTGAATAACATGCTGGGTTCAATCGCTCAGGGCGCGAGGAATACTGCGTCTGCTGCTGGCAATTGTTTCAGGAAGAGACGCTCGACATGTGGGAGCAGTACGGCCATAACGGCGTTGCGATTGTTTCCCGCTACGGACTGCTGAAGGAAACGCTCAACGCGTTGCTCCTTGATGAAGTCCATATCGGGCTGGTTCGGTACGGCATTGAAAAGTCTGGTTTCATTGGGCCATGGTAACGTCGGCCCACGCATGGTGAAGCACGCCGCATTTAGAAACATGGCCGGGGCTTACGGTTCCCGCGAGTTGTTGATGATGAACTTCACGCCAGTTCTCTGGATGGCGCGGAAATCATCAGTATTACCGGTGACGACCGGGCGACCCAGCCGCACCGCCACAGCCGCGATGAGGCAATCCGTGAGTTCCAGCGGTGCACCCTGCTGCGTGGCTTTGGCGCGGATCGAGGCCGACGTCCGATAGTCTTCGGCGTTCGGCACGATTTCATCGTTCTGCCGGAGCCAGGGCAAGACCCGCTGCAACTGCGCCGATGCGCCCTTTACTTCGAGGCCGTAAACAATTTCGTACACCGTCACGCTTGTGAAGCTGAAAACACCATGCTGGTGTGTGTACTGCGCGGCGTGGCCGGCGACGACGGAGTTATGCCCCTTGAGATATTCCGACAGAATGTCGGTGTCGAGAATGCACCGGTCCATCAGAGCGCGAGCGGCTGGTCTTTACTGGGACGGCGACGCTCGGCGTAGGCGAGCGAAACGACCTCATCGATGAGCGCCGCGTCTTCCGGGCTACCGAACATTCCGAGACCTTGCTCAAACACAGTCGGGGTCGCCAGTCGGCCAGGTAGGGGTACGATCGGCGCGGTGGTGGGTTCGCTGATGAGCCGCTCTATCAAAGCGTCCACGGACAGGCCTCGCCGATGCGCCTCTTCCGTCAGCCGGGCTTCGGTGTGCTGTGAAATTATCAAACTCATCGTGGCGGCTCCTTTCTTCAGGTTATCGTGAACGGGTATTCCAGGCCGGTTCAATGCGTTTGTCATCGCCTGCGACGATAGTGCCGTGGCGATAGGAACGCGCTTCAAAACCCACACCTGCGGCAGGCCAGCGCGAGACACCCGATCCGCATTCTCTGCTGCTTTCCGCGCCCTCTGTTCCACGGCATCAAGGCGTATCGACACTTATAAAACAGCTCCTCTTTACCTCTCCGGCTCCCAAACCAGCTCATTGTCAAGCATATTTAACAACCCGCGAGACGCTGGCCATTCTTCGGGCGCCAAGAAAACCGCTATAAGCTGTGCGAGCCTCTTTGTTCTGAAGATGTAGCTTTTTTCAACTGGGTTTCGGCTCCTTGCGGCGTTTGCACAAAGGACCCGTTATGCAACCTGATCGCGGCCATATGGCCGTACACGTCCTATAGATCGCCCGTGACGCAGTGTTTATCGTCGCTGCCGGAGCGAAAAATTTACCGGAGCAAACGCTGGCGGTGGTGGGCGGCCATTCTATTCCTCGGAAGGTTAAGCCAGGCAGGGCTGAACGGAACACACGGGGATTTCCTTCGAATCGCGGCACGAACGTAAATCCGTTCGGTCTGAAAGCCCGATAAGACGCCTCTGCTACCCTGGTAAATTCATCGGGGGATACTCGTACGCCTGAACAACACGACCTGCTCGATTACATCAATCTGAAGCTGGCGGCGCTGGGAAAGCCGACGGTTCCGATGGGCAATCGGGATTTTATCAAACTGGCGCGGCCGCTGCTGCGCAACTTCCATCAGAAAGATCTTTTGCTGGGCGGACGGCTGTCTCCGGCGGATGCGCGCATTCAGGCGTTTCTCGATTCGTATCTGCAGGACATTACGGAAATCGAGCCGCCGCTGCTGCCGGCCGATACATTTGTGCTCGATCTTCCGGGGCTTGCGCGCGTGATGTCGCTGCCTGTGGGCGGGGACTACTATTCTTCTCCCTATCTGAAGTCTTACGGGGTGCAGCAGGGCGTGCTGCACAACCCGAAGAGCGACCGGCGTACGACTAAAGGAAGCTTTCATATCGCCGAGGGCGGATTGCCGATTCCGGCCGATAAGATCGCGGTTCCCAAACATGCGTTTGCAAAGCTGCTGGCCGCGGCGCTGCGTCCGCCAGACGACCTTTTGGAGCTTCCGTTCACGGCCGGTCAGCCGGAGCCGGTTCGGTGCTTTGTAAGTCTGCTTCTGCGTCCGGTGATCTGTCCGGCCACCGGGACGGCGCCCGCGAAGACGATGGAGACGCGATTTTTTGCGCCGGCGAGTCTGGTCAGCAATCTCGATTTCGTGGAGGGGATTTTCGGGAATGGGGGCGACCCGTATCTGCCGGAAAACGATGCGGCGCTCGATGCCGATAAATGGAGCGGGCACACGGGCTGCGTGATTCTGGCGCCGCATCTGGTGGGGGTTGCGAAGAAGCCCCTCGGCCTGCCTTATGAGAAGGAAGACGAGCTCTATAACGGCGGAGAGGCGTTTAAGCTGACGTGCCGCGATGCGCGCGGGGTGATCGTCACGATCATCGCCGACAACTACTACGGCTATTGCAAAAAAGAAGTCAAGACGCAGATCAGCTATGCGACGAATCTGTCCGGGAAGTGCGAGGAAGAGCATGCGGGCGGGGCCATCGCATTTCCGGCCTACGTGCTGGGGCAGGAGTTTTTTGCGGGCCGCACGGTGCTCACCAAGCCGGTGGTCTTCGAAGAAGCTATGCGGCTGCTGGGGGATCGCGTAGAGGTCAAGCCGGAGCGCTATGCCACGGACCGGACTTACGACACGGTCTTTTACGTTCCCGAGAACGCGGATTTTCTGGTTCGCGAGGGCTGCGTGCGGTGGCAGCACAAAGGCGCAACGCACACCCTGGTGCTGCGCGCGGGCCATGCGTGGGTGCTGCCGTGGGGCACGAAGATCCGGCTGGAGAAGCAGCCTGGGAGCTCCGCGTGGCGCCTGATCGCTTCGCGGGCCGACGGCATTCTGTGCCACAAGCCCTGCACGGTATCGGGTGGAGGAAAGTCGGAGATCTCGAAATCGATCGGGACCATTATTCTGAAAGGCCCGGTCTTTGTGAGCGATTATCACAAGGAAATCGAGCAGGTGGCGGCGCTGCTCGATAAAGATTTTTCGGGCATCTACCGGGAGCCGAATGCGGGGAGCCGGACTGCGAGAAAGATTCTGAGCGGCGAGCGTTCGCTGGGGTCGGTCATCAAGCTGCTGACGCCCTCACCCGAATACACGGACGCTCACAACGTATGGCTGGAAACTCTGCCGCAGACTGTGAGGCAGCTGCTGGTTACGGTGAAGCGGTACCACCGTCCGGAATGGGGCCCGAACTGGCGCGATCACTTTACAGTGGACAGGATTAACGGGCTGCTTGGGCATGAGCTGAAGTTCAACAACCAGACGTTGGTGGGGAATTACCTGCGCGCTGGGTACGATTCCGATGGATCGTGGCGGATTCACAAGCTGCGTCCGGATTTCAATCCCGCGGACAAGGTGCAGGTGGAAGACGATATTACGGCTTCGATTGTGCTGCCGCGGGAGCAGCTGAATAATCTCGATCCGGAATATAGCAACCTCAGCGTGAAGCTGCTGACCAACTGCGAAGCGCTGCTGTTCCAGCGGCCGGACGATGCGATTATACGGGGCTTCGATAAAGATGCCGAGGCGGATATCGCTTCG
>JBDUBZ010000263.1:0-6004 GCA_040003745.1 Terriglobia bacterium | reverse complement strand
CAATCTGCGTGATGCCCTCGCGGTCGCGCAGATGGAAAAAAATCACGCCGCCCAGATCGCGCCGCCGGTGGACCCACCCCATCAACAGAGCCCGTTTGCCGGCGTCGTTGGCGCGCAGGGCGCCGCAGGTGTGGGTGCGCTGCATGTCGCGCAGAAAATCGAGGGGAACGCCCGTTTCAGTTACAGCCTGCATGTTTAATTTTTCTGTCCGATCCGTTGAAATAGTTGTTCGCGCGTGACATGTTCCTGAATTCCGGTCTGCATGTCTTTTAGCGAATAATGGCCCGCGGCGATTTCGTCGTCGCCCAGAATAAGAGTGAAACGCGCGCCCGCCTTGTTGGCCAGTTCCATGGCGCGCTTAAGCTTCCCGCCCGCGAACACCTCCACAGACAGGCCTTCGCGCCGCAGTTCGCGCCCCAGACCGCCGCCGTGACGCAGAGCGGCATCGCCGAGAGGCGCCATGAATACGTCGAGCGCGCTGCCGGCCGTCTGATCGACCGTCATCACCAGACGATCTTCCCCGATTGAGAATCCGATTCCCGGCGCCGCAACACTCGAACCCAGAGACTCCGCGAGACCGTCATACCGGCCGCCGCCCAGCACCGAATTCTGAGCTCCCAGGTTTCCGTGCGTGATCTCAAACGTGGTGCGCATGTAATAGTCGAGCCCGCGCACCATGCGGGGCTTCACTTCGAAAGGAATCGACCGCTCGTCGAGATAACTGCGCACAGCGGCAAAATGCGCGGAGCAGGGCGCGCACAGATTGTCGAGGATCGAGGGCAGCTTGTCGATAATCGCCTGATCTGCCGGAACCTTGCAGTCGAGCACACGCAGAGGATTCGTCTCCGCCCGGCGCTGGCAATCGACACACATCCCCGCCGCCACCGGCCGCAATGCCTCGCGCAGCTTTTCCACGAACTGAGGACGGCAATTGGCATCGCCCACGGAATTGAGCAGCAGCTGAAATCCGCTCAGGCCCGTGCGGGTCAGCATCTCGACCACCATCTCGATGACTTCCGCATCCACGAACGGCGATTCCGACCCGATGGCCTCCGCGCCAATCTGAAAGAACTGCCGATAGCGCCCTTTTTGCGGACGTTCGCGGCGGAACATCGGGCCCATGTAATACAGTTTCTGTACGCCCGGCCGCTGGTCCAGACGATGCTCAATGTAAGCCCGGATCACCGACGCGGTGTTCTCCGGACGCAGCGTCACCGAAGATCCGTCGCGATCTTCAAACGTGTACATCTCCTTCGAGACAATATCCGTTTCCGCCCCCACGCCGCGCGCGAAAAGCTGAGTCTCTTCGAGAATCGGCGTGCGGATTTCGTGGTAGTTGTACGCGTGAAAAACCTCGCGCGCAATCGTCTCCACCCGGTTCCAGACGGAGGTATCCGGGGGCAGTAAATCCCTTGTTCCTTTAATAGCGCGAATCATTCAGGGGGGATTTCCAATGCTATCACCCGCCTCATTCACACCCCCATGATCCGGTAGCCTGGATTACCCTTGGACTGTGCTTGTCCGTAGCGGCCTGCTTGCTCTCATCGGCGTGATCCACTGTGCGGGGCAGACGCCGCCGCTGCAGCTTCGCGTGTCCACCCCGATCGTTCCTGCCGGAGGTACGGCGCAGATTCGCATTTATACCGGTTCGGCCGTTAGTCTCGTAAATGGAGAATTGCGCTTCGATTTCGACCCCGCGATTTTCGGGCCTGTCGCCGCGGCGGATCTCTTCAGTTCGACCGGAGATCAGTTGGGGACCGCCGACATCCGCGACCGCCACGTCAACGTTAAATTCCAGTCGCCCTCCGGCGGGCTCGGCAGACTTCCCGATTTGCCCGTTATCGCTTTAAGAGTCCCCGTGCTGGCCTCCGCCACTGTTGGATCTGTCGGGCGCATCACGGTCACGTCAGGACCCGATCCATGGCTTGACTTGCAGAATGTGCACTGGTCCGCCGCTGCCCTCGCAGGCTCAGTCACGGTTGGCGGAAGTCTCTCAATTGCTGGGCTCACGCCGGGCGGAGGCTTGCTGCCGCCAGGCACTCCGATCCGGCTAACCGGTGTGGGCTTCACCGCGGCAACCACTGTCAACGTCGAGAGTGCGATCATCGCAAAGACGGAGTATGTCAGCGCCAGCGAATTGGTGTTCACGATGACTACTGCGACCGATCTCACGGGCAAACTCGTAACCGTGAGCAGCCCCGATGGCTCCAGCGCGACTTTCGTCTCGGCCTTTCAGGGTATCCCGGTGCCACCCCTTCCCACCGGCGGCTTCGGTTCAGTGCAGCCGATTTTCCCTCTCCAGCTTTACCCGGCAGGTTCTGCCGGAAGTGTGGTGTTTTCTACCGCCGCCATCGCACTTCGGAATCCCGGATTGCAGTCGATTGACGTCATCTTGAAGACCCTGGCCCCGCTCTCCAACGGATCACTGGTCACGGGTTTCAAAGTTACGCTGCCGCCGGGCGGTGTTTACATCGCACCCGTCGCGGCGTTAGGCGGTGGGACGCGAGCACGGGCCTTTGTGGTTCCATCGGCGCCAATTCAAATGATGTTGATCGACCCCTCCGGCAGCGCAACCGCGATGGCTCCCCTTCCGGATCCGGTGCTGCAACCCTTTCTTGTCACGAAAGCAAAAGGCAACGTGTTGGATTCCGGAGCGCCCTGGGTATGGAATTGGAAAATAAGCGGTACGCTGCCTTCCCCTGTCAAACTGCAGGCGATCCTGGAGGATTTTCCGGCGCCATTCGTCATCGGTGTCCAGTCGGAAGGCGGCTGGCTCAAGGTCGCCCCCGCATCCGGTACAACCTGCAACACGCTCAGCAACCCCGGTACCTATCAATGTCCCGATTCCGCTGATATCACCGTGTCGGTCGACCCATCGAAACTGTCTCCGGGGACATATAACGGCACGCTGTCGCTGTCGGCCGGCGTCTTCGGCGCCGTTCCGGACATCGTGCCGGTGGTGCTGAATGTCTCGGCCGAATCATTGCTGTTCGTGAATCAGGACCCCGCCACCACGATCGATTTCGGGCCGCAACTGGCAACCGCGCCCCCGTTGAGTGTGCTTTTGACCCTCACCAGTAATGCCGATCCGGCGGCGTTTTCCGCCGACGTTCAAACCCAGAGCGGACGCCCGTGGTTGACAGTCTCGCCAGCGGCAGGCGTGACGCCCGCCACGCTCACGATAAGGGCGGATCCTGCCGCTTTGGCAGCTTCGGAAGACACGGGCACCGTAACTGTGAAGGGCGGCGCGAACAACCTGGTCTTCCGCGCCGCGATGCAGACTCTCAGGCCCGAAACACTCGGTTTTGACTTCCGGCCGGTGACGATTTCATTCGTTGCGGGCGTGAGGGAATCTGCCCCGCCCTCCCAGCAGCTCTCATTCAGGGCTTTGATCGCCGCCTCCCCCGTCACCGTTACGAGCCAGACCGCGGACGGTGGCAAGTGGCTCTCCGTATCCGTGAACACCAGCCCTGGAGTTCCTTATATCGCAGTCGCCGTCGATAAGACGGGACTCAGCCCAGGAACCTACCGCGGCACTATCAATGTGACCTCCACCCTTACCGGCACTTCGGGACAGGTGCCCGTCACGTTGCTGGTATGGAGTGAGCCGCCGCCCATAGTACTCGATCCGGCCGTTCTCAATTTCTCCACCACGGTCGGCAGCGGAGCCACGCAAATCGTCCGGATTTCCACCGGCAACCTTCCTCTGTTGTTCGATCTCAGGGCCTCAGCGGGATGGCTGGGGGCATCGCTGACCTTTACCCCTTTTGTACAAGTGCCGACCCCAACCACCTTCGAGGCTTTTGTTAACACCGTGAATCTGGAACCCGGGGTCTATAAGGGCAGTTTCATGATCACCGCTCCGCCGCAGTCTTCAAATACCGCGCTCTTACCGGTGACTTTAACAGTCGATCCTCGCCTCGATCCGCCTCCATCGACGGTAACTCTGCCCCTGGTCGCCCTGGTTGCTAACTCCGCGTCACAACGCCTTGCCGGACTGAGCCCCGGCGAAATAATCTCCATTTTCGGGCAGAACATCGGTCCTCCCGCTCCCGCCGGGTTCACGATCGGCGCAGATGGCAGGATTCCGACGCAGTTGAGCGGAGAACAGGTACTCTTCGATGGCATGCCCGCTCCGTTGATTTACACCAGTGCCGGTCTCATCAACCTCATCGTGCCCTATGAAGTCGGCGCACGGGAGTTCACCGCTTTGGAGATCCAGTACGACGGGGTGAAAATCCCGGTCGGCACTTTTCCCGTTGTTCCAGCTGCTCCCGGAATTTTCGCGCTGGATGCGACGGGCCGTGGGCAGGGCGCTGTGCTCAACGGGGACAATACGCTGAACGGTGCAGCGAATGCCGCCGCACGGGGCTCCGTCATTCAGATCTACGCAACCGGTGAAGGCCTGCTGTCGCCAGCCGGGATGACGGGAGAAATAACGGGCGCGAACCTGAAGCGCCCTCTGCTCCGCGTCAAAGTATCTATCGGAGGAGTCGATGCACTCGTGCAGTATGCGGGCACGGTACCGACCGCCGTTGCCGGCCTGCTTCAGTTAAACGTGGTGGTCCCGGCTACGGTCGCTCCCGGACCATCGGTACCCGTGCTGCTGAGTGTCGGCGAAGCGTCGAGTTCAGACTCGGTGACCATCGCGGTCCGCTAAACCCCCTTTCCGCGAAGGCGCCTTCAGCGTCAACGGCATGGGCGGCACCTATCCGCCACTGTAGATTCAATTCGCTTTGAAGCTGCTATTCTGAACGCGCTGGCCTTACCGAATAACGAATACGATCCCTTCGCGCCCCTTTGCAACCGTTACTGGGGCGCCGACTATCGGGCCGAAGCGCTACCCATCGTGGAGCGCCTCCTGCTCTCCCGGTTGCAGCCCGGCGCTCCCGTGCTCGATGTCTGCTGCGGCACCGGCCAGTTCACCGAACAGGTGCGGGCCCAGGGCTATGGGGTGTCCGGGATCGATTCATCCCCGGAGATGATCCGTTTCGCCCGCGAGAATGCCCCGCTGGCCGAACTGACTGTCGCCGACGTCCGAACCTTCGGCCTCGGTCGCAAATTCGACGCCGCTTACTCCGTCTTCGAGAGCCTCAACCACGTCCCGGAACTCAAGAAGGCTTTCAAGAGCATCCGGAAACATCTGAAGAAAGACGCCTGGTTTCTCTTCGACCTCAATCGCGAAGCGGCATTCCAGCTCTACTGGAACGTCACCGATTCCATGGTGACTGACGACATGGTTTACGTCCTGCGCATGACTTACGACGAAGTCACGCACGTCGCCACCTGTGATGTCACGCAGTTCACAAAAGAAGCATCATGGCAGCGCAGCGATTACACGCTGCATCAGACGTATCACGACCCCGACGATGTGCAGAATGCCCTTTTCGACGCTGGCTTCAATGACGTCACGCTGTATGACGCGCGCGATGTCGGAATGACGGGCGATGCCGGCTATGGGCGCGTCTTCTTCCTGGCTCAGGCCTGAGCCGGACAAAGCGTTTTATAGTACTGGCAGGAGTGGCAGTGGACGCCCTCTCGCAAATCGAACTCCAGCGAATTCTGCGCCGCTCCGAGCTGCCCGATCAGCGACTGCGCCGAATCCAGCGCAGCCTGGTCGATCGGCACTTCGACCACGATATCCGGCCGCAGGAAATGCAGATACGCGCCCACCGGCCGCTTTCCCAGTGCGCGCTCGAGCGCCAGCGCATAGAGCGCCAGCTGCGGTCTGTATGCATCCGCATCAGGTTTGCGATCGGTCTTGTAATCCACCACGTAAATATCGCCGTTCTCTTCAAACCACAGATCGATGGACCCGCGCACCAGCGTCCCGCCCACGTCCGCAATGAACTCCCATTCACGCCCGGCGCGCGGCGACGTTCGCGAACGCCGCCCTAAATCACTCCCGAGAAACACTTCGGCCAACTGCTGTGCCGAACGCGGATAATCCCCCGCCTTTCCCGCGAGAATCGAATTATGCAGAGCCGAGGGCAGATCCGCGATA
>JBDUBZ010000262.1:0-6035 GCA_040003745.1 Terriglobia bacterium | reverse complement strand
CCAGCCCTATGTCATCTGGCTCGGGCTCCGCATCCGCGAACAACCAATCTGGATGTTCTTTTGCATCACCGCCGTCACTCTGTCCGTCCTTAGCGCGTGGGGGATGATTCTGGAAAAAACGACTAACTCGCTTGTCAACAAAGTGCTCCCGGGCTGACATCATTTTGAGATTCACCGAACAAGAGATCGGGGCGCTCAAGCTCCCGAAACGTTTCGCGCGGCACAATCGCTACGTCCCGCCGGCCTCGCACCGAGTCGATAAAAGCGGCGGGAACCGAACTTTCGGGCGTGGGAAGCGGCGCGCGCGGAATTTCGATAAAGATGATGCGGGTGTCGGATTTCGCGTAGAGGCTGAGAAGTTTTCCGAACCAGAATTGCCGGTAGCGGTTCAGCTCGCCGGTTTGTGGAACGGGCGGCGGTGTTACGGTGCTTTCGATTGTCGAGCGCTGAGCGTCGGTCAGCCCGGGGGGGAATTTCACGTGTCGTGTGGCCCAGTCGACCGAGATCCCGCCGACGTCTTCGGCCCGGCCATCGTAGCCATCGACAAAGCCCAGGCCGTCGGTGCGCCAGAGGTGAGCCGCCTTGATGCGCTCATGATAATCGCTCAGAAGATCGTTCACATCGTCGCGCAGGATCATGCCTTTGAACAGGCACCCCGCCATGGCGTGGAGCAACAGGCCGGGAGTGTGAAACGAGCGCGCAAATGTGTAGCAATCGGTAACGCGGAGCCGTCCGATCGCATAGTTGAGATCGGTAATGCGCTTGTCGCCGCGGTCGGGGTTATCCCGGTCGGAATAGTGATCGAGGGGCAGCACAACGGCTGCAAAACGATTCCGCGCGCTGTCGGAATCGCGCAGCAGGTAATACCAGACACGAGGGGAGCTTCCTCCCACGCCGGCATTCCAGAAATGGATTCGTCCGCCCACTTCGGCGCTCGCGACCCGTGCGGAAAACCCTTCGGCGATGCGCGAATCGCCCAGCACCAGAACTTCGGGCTCGGCCGTGGGCCTCGAATGGGTGATCCAGTAGTGCCTGAGTTCCACCTGACCGGCGCTCGATTGCGGGGCGAGGTATTTGAAATACCAGCCGGAACGGAAGACAATTCCCTCAATCGCCGCGAAGACCAGAACACTGAACACCGTCCAGCGGACAGCGTCATACATTGGACGAACCTGACTCACCCCCGAGGCCATGATTAGGATTTTCTATTGTAAACGCGATCCGGTACAGAGCCCGGACAACGTCATCCGGAGTGCTCGGACCCGATATTTCAGCGGGGCGCAGATGGTGCCGTGGGAAGACGGCAGTTGGATCGGCCGCCCACATGTTCACCACCACGCGACAACGCATTCACATCCGGCGCAGCTTGTCTCTTAGCGCCGACGGATCCCTGCCGGAATTTTACCTGCGGGCGTCCCCGGATCTGCCGCTCAGGCAGTCCCCGAAGTTGTCGGAGTGTTGTTAGACTGAGGGATTCAAATGGCAATCAGCGCGGATCTTCTAGAAATACTCGTCTGTCCGGCCTGCCGGAACAAAGTTGAGCTCAAGCCCGATGGATCGGGACTGCGATGCGTCTCCTGCCACCGTCTGTATCCCATCCGGGATGAGATCCCCGTCATGCTGGTCGACGAAGCGACCATCGACGATTGACGAATGTCGTCGATCGTCTGCCAATCGGCAGTCATGTTGTTGTGATCCGCCTTCGGGCTTTGGGCGATTGTGTCCTCAGCACGCCAGCCATTCATCTGCTCAAGCAATATCGCCCGGATTTGCAAATCGCCGTTGTCAGCGAGCCTGCCATGGCGCCTGTCTATCATGGCAATCCCGATCTCAGCGCGGTGCTGCCGCCCGCGATTGCCGCCGTTCGTGGATTTCACCCCGAACTCTGCATCAATTATCATGGCGGAGTCCGCACCGCCCGTCTGACCTTGTTGTCGGGCGCCTCTACCCGGGCCGGCTATGACATGCTGAGGTTCCAGTCCATCTACAATGCGGCGATTCCGACAGCTCAGCGCATCCTCGGGATCGACCGCCAGGTTCATACGGCGGAACACATGGCGTCCGCTATGTTCTTCCTCGGCGTGCCGGTTTCGGAAGTGCCGCACACGTCGATCTATCCGCCGTCAGGCAGGTCTGATCTCGTTCCGGCCGGGCCGTACGCCGTGATTCATCCGCTCGCTTCCCGGACCGATAAAACGTGGCCGTCCGATCGTTATCGCGCACTCGCGGAATCGCTCGACGTCGAACCAGTTTTTATTGGAGTCCCCACCGAAGACCTGTCGCCGTTCAGCGAGTGGCGGACTTTGACAGGAACCCCTCTCACGGAGGTTGAACGGATCATTCGCGATGCCGATCTCTTCGTCGGCAATGATTCCGGCCCCGCCCATATTGCAGCCGCGGTGGGCACTCCGGCCGTGGTGTTGTTCGGACCTTCGTGCCCAGGCATATGGGGACCGTGGCGGGCGAAGGCCGAAGTCGTCCAGGCCGATGGAGTGATGACTTCCATCACCGTAGCCGCCGTGTTGCATGCGGTCGGCAAAGTCCTCTCATGAAGGACGCGCTTCGCCTGGCCCGTTACGCGCGGCGCTACTGGTTCCTTCTCATCGTCTCGGTGGTTCTCATGGCCATCATGGGCGCCATGACAGCGCTGCGCCCCGCGCTGATCAAACCTGTCTTCGGCGAAGTTCTCAAGCCGACGGAGATCGCGCCGCCGGTTCCTCTTTTTGTGATTCCCTGGTGGAACAAGCCGTTCTTCCTGCAGCAGTTGTTTCCCGCGAGCCTGGTTCACAACATTTTCACCATCGTTGCCATCTCTATCCTGCTGGTATTTCTGATTCGCGGTATCTGCGATTATCTGGGTGATTACCTGACGAGCTTCGTAGGCTTCTCAGCCGTCTCCGATCTGCGTAACGAAGTTTTCGAGCGCGTGCTGCGCCATGGGGCGGGGTTCTTCGAGGCGACATCCACGGGGCGGTTGATGTCGTCTGTCATGAGCGACATCGATAAGATCCAGATCGCCTGCTCCGACATGTTTGCCGACCTGCTGCGCCAGACTTTTTCCATGCTGGGGCTGCTTCTTTACCTCTTTTGCACGGACTGGAAGCTGGCCCTGTTCGCACTGATGCTGTTCCCCTTCGTTCTGATTCCCACCGCGCGCCTGGGCGGCAGGATACGCAAGACCAGCCGCCGCACGCAGGACGCTACCGGAGAGCTGAACCAGGTCTTACAGGAGGCGATCGCGGGCCATCAGGTTGTGAAAGCCTTTGGCGCTGAGAAGTATGAGGAGAAGCGCTTCCGCGCTGCCGCCGCGCGTCTGTTGAAGGCCAATCTCCGCTATGTTCTGATCCAGGGAATTCCGTCGCCTTTCATCGAGGTCATGGGCGCGCTGACGTTTGTGGTGCTGCTCTGGTTCGGACGCGAGGAGATCCGCTCCGGCGTGCTGAAACCGGAGGATTTCGTCAGCTTTCTGGCGGCGCTGCTCTTCCTTTACGAGCCCGTGAAGCGGCTGACCAACCTTCACAACATCTTTCAGCAGGCCATGGGTGCGTCGGAAAAGGTCTTCGGCTATCTGGACGAGCCCGAGGAGATCGCCACCCGGCCTGGAGCCGCGAAACTGGGGCGGTTCGAAAACACCATCTTGTTCGACAATGTGAGTTTTCAGTATCCGGCTGCCGAAGAGTTGCAGTTAACCAATGTCACACTCAGCATTAAGGCCGGTGAGATTGTTGCTCTGGCGGGGTTGAGTGGGGCGGGGAAGACAACTCTGGCCGGATTGCTGCCGCGTTTTCGCGATCCTGTCTCGGGCGCTGTCCGCATTGACGGAGTGGATGTTCGTGACCTGACACTCGAATCGCTTCGGGAAAAAATCAGCGTGGTCCCGCAGGAAACGTTCCTGTTTAACGACACAGTCGCCACCAACATCACGTACGGGGCACGCGATCCGAACGTGGCGCGCATGATCGAATCGGCTACGGCCGCACTGGCCCATGACTTTATCGAACGCCTTCCGCATGGTTACGACACCATGGTGGGCAATCGCGGTGACAAGTTGTCGGGCGGTCAGCGACAGAGAATCGCTATCGCCCGCGCCATTTATAAAAATGCCCCGATTCTGATTCTCGACGAGGCTACCTCCCATCTCGACAATGAGTCGGAGATGCTGGTTCAGAAGGCTCTGGCCAATCTAATGTCTGGCCGCACGGTCATCGTGATCGCCCACCGCATTTCGACGATCCGCAGCGCCGATAAAATCGTGGTGCTCGACCATGGCCGGATCGTCGAAACGGGAAGCCACCAGGAACTAATCGAGCAGGGTGGAATCTACCAGCGCCTGCATGAACTTGTCGATTTGTAACCGGCTCTTACGGGGCAGGGGTGGTTGCGGTATTGGTGGACGTCTCGGTTTTCGTCTTTACCTTGCCATGCTTCTTTTTGGAGTCGGTCGTTGACGTGGTGGCTTCGGTGGTTTTGTTCCCATAAGCATCGGTGTTGGCGTGGACGGTTGCTGTCGTGGATTTGGTCTTCTTGCCGTGATCCTTCGACTCCGTGGTGGTGGTCGTCTGCGTCGCATCGGTGGCCGTCTGCGCGAGCATCATTGAAAGAGATAGAATTGAGGCGAAAATGAGTCGTATCATGCCGCTCGGAGTAGCAATTGGCATGCCACCAGCAGCATAGACTGCTAGTCTGACGCCTCTCCTGAGCCTTATCGCGTTCAGGGTCTGATATACCCTAGACGGTTGATGCAAAAGAATGTTTTCTTCGCCGCCGGGCTTTTCCTCGCCGCCACGGCAACGTCCTTTGCCCAGGACAACTACGAAATTCAGGTTTACGGATCTGAGACCATGGCTCCCGGGCACACCATGGTCGAGCTGCACAGCAACTTCACCATTAACGGCTCGAAAGGAGTTGAGGATGGGCTCAATCCCACCAACCACGCGCTGCACGAGACCATCGAGATCACTCAGGGAATCAACGACTGGTTCGAAACGGGCTTCTATATTTTCACAAGCTATAACCCTGAGAAAGGTGGCTACGGCTGGGTGGGCGATCACATCCGCCCCCGCGTTCGTGTCCCGGAGAGCTGGAAATGGCCCGTCGGTATAAGCCTTTCCGCCGAATTCGGCTATCAGCGCCGCCAATATTCGCTCGATACCTGGTCGCTCGAGCTGCGCCCTATTATCGATAAGCAGCTCGGCCGCTGGTATCTCTCCTTTAACCCCACCATCGACCGTGCGTTTCACGGTCCGGGCATCGCAGCGGGCGTGACATTTTCTCCCAATTTCAAGGCTGGCTACGATGTAACGAAGAAGGTCAATGTGGGCATCGAGTATTACGGCTCGCTCGGTCCTGTCACCGGCTTCGACCCGATCCACGATCAGCAGCAGCAGATTATTCCCGCCATCGATCTCAATCTCAGCCCCGACTGGGAATTCAACGCCGGCATCGGCGTCGGCGTTACCGGCGCCACCGACCATCTGATCGTCAAATTCATTGTCGGCCGCCGCTTCAATTTTGGGGGCAAATCAAAGGCTGCGAGGCCATGAGAGGCAGTAGGCCGCTTTTTCAGTGCACCTGTTGTGCTGTATACGTTAATAACGTATAGTACAGATATGAACAGCGTGAGGGTGATCGCAACCACGCGCTACGAAAAACGCGTTACGAAGTTTCTCACGCCCGATATGAGGAGGGAAATGGAAGCCGCCATTGCCGGCAACCCCGAAGGACATCCGGTCGTCCCTGGAGCCGCAGGCGTCCGAAAGGCTCGGTGGGCACGGCCAGGAACCGGGAAAAGCGGTGGTATCCGACTGATCTACTATTTCTGGGCGACTCCGAACGCCGTTTTATTCATCGCTGCGTATGCAAAAAATGAAAAGGAAACATTGAGCGATGCCGACAAAAAAGAAATCCGTAAACTCATCGAAAATCTCAAAAAAAGCTGTTAGGCCTGCGCGCCGATCGCGCTTCGCCAATGACATCATCGCCGGCCTGGAGGAGGCTGTGGCGTATTCCCGCGGCGAGTTGGAATTGTCGGTGCG
>JBDUBZ010000261.1:0-6050 GCA_040003745.1 Terriglobia bacterium | reverse complement strand
GGCCTCCCGCTCGCGTTTCTGCTCATCACCGGCCTCGGCCTCGGCAGCGCTCTGCCTTCCACTCCCGGTTATGTTGGAATTTACCAGTTCGTGGCCGTAAGCATCCTCACCCCGTTCGGCATTACCCGGACCGACGCCATCGCCTATATCCTGCTGCTCCAGGCCGCGAGTTACATCGTGGTTACAGTCTGGGGCCTGATCGCGCTGTGGGTTCACAAGCAGTCGAAGCCATTCGTCCCGGTGCCCGCCGCAACCTGATTCGCACGAATACCTGTTGCAGTTTTTCTCCGCATGTTGAACAATGGCCTTGCCATGCGACTGCGCGTGCTCGGAATCATTCTCGCCGGGGGTAAGGGAACCCGTTTATATCCCTTGACAAAAGAACGCGCGAAACCCGCCGTTCCCTTTGGAGGTAAGTACCGTATCGTCGATTTCGTTCTGAGCAACTTCATCAACTCGGGCATCTATTCCCTTTACGTGCTCACTCAGTTCCGCAGTCAAAGCCTGCTGCAGCACCTCAATGAGGGCTGGCAAACCGGCGGAATTCTGAAAAACCAGTTCATCATCCCGGTGCCCGCGCAGATGCGCTCGGTGGGCGAAACGTGGTACCAGGGTACCGCCGACGCCATTTACCAGAACATCAACCTCATCGAACAGGCCGAGCCCCACGTGGTCGCCATCTTCGGCGCCGACCATATTTACCGCATGAATATCGCGGATATGGTCTCTTACCACGAGCATCTGAATGCCGCGTGCACAGTCGCGGCCATCCCGGTGGCCAAAAAATATGCGAACGAGTTCGGTGTCATTGAGACGGATGAGAGCAATCGCATTCTCGCCTTTCATGAGAAAAATCCGGATTCCCCGGGCATTCCCGGCAACCCGGAGAACGTGTTTGCCTCCATGGGCAACTACATCTTCTCCACGCGCGCGCTGCTCAAAGCCCTGCACGAAGATGCGGCGGACGAAGCCAGCTCGCACGATTTCGGCCGCGATATTCTGCCAAGACTGGTGAGCGAGCAGCAGCCCATCTACGCCTACGATTTCCAGAGCAACAAGATCCCCGGCGAGCCGCCGGATGCGCAGGTTTACTGGCGGGACGTCGGCACCATCGACGCCTACTGGGAAGCCAATATGGACCTGCGCGCCGTAAAGCCGCTGCTGAACCTCTACAACCGGCAGTGGCCGCTGCGCACTACCGCATTTCCCGACCCGCCGGCGAAGTTCACCTTCGACGACCAGAACCGCCGCGGGGAAGCCGTCGATTCCATCGTCTCCGGTGGCTGCATTCTATCGGGCGGTCGCGTCAAGAATTCCATTCTGGCCCGCGGCGTTCGCGTGCATGCCGGCGCCATGGTGGAAGACTGCGTGATCCTCGATAACTGCGATATCGGCCGGCGCTCGAAAATCCGGCGGGCCATTCTCGATAAGAATGTGCGCGTGCCTGAGGACGCCACCATCGGCTACGATCCCGAGCAGGATGCGCGCCTCTATCATGTCACCGAAACAGGTATTGTCGTCGTCGAGGGAAATCGCTCGCCGGTCGATATTTCTACCGTTTTCGTCTGATTCGCGGCGTGCGCTATCTGTATCTGCACGGCTTCGCATCCGGTCCTGCATCGCGGAAGGCGCAGGCGTTTGCCGTTGCCATGCGCCATGCCGGCGTGGAGCTTGAGATCCCCGCACTTGACCGGGATGACTTTGAGCACCTGACCATCACTTCGCAGCTCGATCTGGTCACAAACCTGCTCGCGGGCGAGCCGGCACGCCTCATTGGCTCTTCGATGGGCGGCTATCTTGCTGCCCTCTACGCCGCGGCGCATCCCGAAATCGACCGGCTGGTCCTGCTGGCTCCGGCATTCCAGTTCGGCCCCCGCTGGCGCGAGATTCTGGGTCCCGAGAAGGTTCGCGACTGGCAAATCACAGGCTCGTTACCGATCTTCCACTACGGCGTAAAGGAGATCCGGACGCTCTCGTGCGACCTGCTTTACGACGTCGCCAACTATGCGCCGGAGCCCGATTTCCGCCAGCCCGCCCTGATCTTCCACGGCCGCCAGGACGAAACCGTGCCAATCGCATTTTCCCGTACTTTTGCCGCATCTCATCCTGCGGCGACACTGACCGAACTGGATTCCGATCACGAATTAACCGGTGTGATCGACCAGATAACAGAAGCGTCAATCTCATTTTTTGAGGAAAGGGAACCTGAGTTGCATTAACCCCATGCGGAGTGGGCTCTCGAGTTGGAGCAGGGACGTAAAAATGGGGGGTCGGTCGTGAAGTATACGAGGGCGCCAGTCCGTGTAAAGAGACTAATACAAACGGCCTGATCCGGCAAACGCTGTGCCGGGCGTATGCCGGGCCAATTCGCTCATAAAGCGGTCGCGGTCAACCGGGGCGATCATGAAACTGCCGCGGCTCTGCGTGTCGATCTTCACGCGTTCGGAAGAATAAACGGCCGAACTCAAGGTGTTGGACACGGCCTGAACCTTAAAGATCAGACTATAAGGAATCAGGGCTTTGTGCCAACCCTGACGAACATAAAGCCCGTCTTCCCGGATGTCATAATACTGCGGCAGGGTAGCGGCAATGGCAACCACCCAGATTGCCGGAGGGATTGCAAGGCCCCACGGTACGGGTCTCTGACGAACCGCCGCGAGGATCAGGAGCACAACTGGGGTCACCAGCGTCGCAGCCATGGAAATGAGTAGCGTTATTGCCAGCCAAGTGTCGAATTTTGTCTGAAACCGCATCCCGGTGGATTGTAACCTGATGCCCCTCTCGCGTCAAGACTCGACTAAAGGACTGTAAATAAATTAGTGGATCTGGGTAGGAGTTTATAGCTTCCGCCGTATAAATTCTCACGCTTTGAAAAGCTCGACGTGGTCTTCCTGGCGTTTCAGGGGTGTGCGGTAAAGCGCTTGGCGGAATCCGATAAGGCATTTAGTATTCAATGACGTAACTAAGGAGGTTTACTTCTGTGCAGTTCAAATCATTTCAGCTGGTTATCGCCGGAGCGGCGCTTTTGGCGGCGAGCGCGGCGGCTGCCGATAAGCCGGCATTCGCAGGTACCTGGAGGCTCGATTCGGATCAGTCGAAGGGCGACGCGCCCTCCTGGGCCAGCATGGTAGTGGTCCAGAAGGGGCACTGGTTCCACATGGCCCAGAACGACAAAGACGGTCGCCTGGTGCGGAGCTTCGAGGGCGAGTGCAAAACCGACGGACGTTTTCACCCCGTCCAGGGCGGGGATGGCGGTTCGATCGCCTGCAAATGGGATGGCTCGTCGTTCACAACCCAGCAGCACTGGAACGACAACCACAATGAGCGCTCTGTGCAAACATCACTGGATCCGGACGGCCACCTGATCCAGGAAATCCACGAAACCGCTCCCGAGGGCTCGAAGGATAGCCACCTCGTCTGGAAGCGGCAGTAACTTCCCGGCGTACTTGAACCGCGGCGACATCCAGTTCCCCTCCACGCGCGTAGTAGGAATAGCGATTGATTTAATAGGCCTTATGCAAAAATCGCTTCGGGGAAGGCTGGTAAACCGGGGGATCCGTACATCCCCCGGTTGCTTTTTCTCTCCGATTGCTATATCGTTTCCGAGAAAGGGGAAATCCGAATTATGAAGAAAACTTTAGCAACAGCGGGCTTGTTCCTGTCGTTTTTCGCCGTAGGCGCCTTCGCCGAAAGCTGGAGCGGCACGCTCTCCGACGAGCATTGCGGAGCGAAACACGTCGCAGCTTCCGAAAAAGACATAGCCTGCGCCGATAAATGCGTCAAAGGCGGAGCGGCGGCTGTATTCGTCGCTGGCGACAAAGTCTACAAAATCGACAATCAGGACGCGGTAAAGGGCCATGAAGGCCACAAAGTCACGATCACCGGCAAAATGACCGGCGACAGCATTCACGTCGACAGCGTCAAGATGTAAATTCCGGGCGGGGCGTTGGTGGGCTGCTACTGGAGCTTGCCGCGCCCCTCCACATTCCACACTTCTTCCACTATTCCGTTCCTGATCCCGTAAACGTATTCGTGCAGATTCACAGCCACGCAGATGTGGTTGGGAATGATACGCACTTTCTCCCCCACCCCAAACTTCCGCTCGGCCTCGCTCAGGTCGATAAACCCGTGTTCTTCGTTCATCCTGTGGAAAGCCGCGCCCGGCGCTTCCATCACTCTGCCATGTCCCGGTACTCCTGACGAAAGCCGGTCCGATGAAAAGGTCTTTGACCCGCCATCCACAATCATGCGCTCCGGCCGTGTCTGCGAAATCACCGTCACCAGCACGGAAGCGGCGCAATCCGCGAGCGCGCAGGCGCCGCTCGCCACCGTATTCAGATCGTTAAAGATATAAGTCCCGGGGCGGATCTCGTTCAGCCCTTCGATCTGGTGCGAATGCCACAGGGTGGGCGTGGAACCGCCGCTCACGATCTCCGGTTCGAAGCCGTTTTTAGCGAGCGCCAGCCGCAGATTTCCGATGTCGCGGTTCAAAATCGCAAGACTTTCCGCATTCTGATCTTTGATATGGCCCGGATAGAAAGTGATCCCGCGCCATTCCAGATGCGGAAGCTTCGCCACAGCCTGAATCAGCCCGAGCGCCTCCGCCGGCGTTACCCCCACCCGGCCCAGACCCACGTCCACTTCGACCAGCACTCCAGCCCGAACCCCCGCGTTGGAAAGCTGTTCCGCCGCAAAAACACTGTCGAGCGCCACGGTCACCCGTGTCATGCCCGCAATAGCCGCCAGACGCCGCACTTTCGGCGCGCCGATCACCGGAAACGCCACCAGCAGGTCGCGCGGCTCGGCGCCCAGCATCACCTCCGCCTCGCCGACTTTCGCCACCGTGAGACCCGCCGCGCCCAGCGCCAGTTGCCGACGCGCCATTTCTATCGATTTGTGAGTTTTGGTGTGGGGCCGCAGCCGTAAGTTATGCTGAACGCAATAATCAGCCACACGGCTCAGATTGCGTTCCATGATGTCGAGATCGACCACCAGCGCGGGGGTATCGAGATCTTCGACCCGCATCACTTGAAGCGGACTCGCAGCTTGCCTTCCGGCGTAGTATAAACCAGCGTCAGATTCTTCGGCTTCTCTTTATCGAGCGGGAAAAACAGCAGCCCCGAAACGGTTTCCTTCGTCGTCTTTTCCGCCAGAATCTTCCGCATCAGTAAGTCGAGCATGGGATCGCGTTTATCGCTGTTTTTGATCTCGGAATTACCTTCCGCCGCCTGCCCCTGTGGCATGCCACCGTCGCCCATCATAATGCCGCCCAGACCGCCGCTGAACCCGCCCTTCGAGTGCGGTTGCTCCACCTGATGAACCACCAGGGTTCCGGATCCCGCGATCTGCGAGGCCGCGAAAGGCTCGCTGTGAGTGCCGGTCTGCTCCGAACGCAGCAGGAAGTCGTCGAGATGGATCTCGATCGGCTTGTCGCTTTTCGACGTGAGCGTTACTTCCAGTACCGCGAAGTTGTTATTGAAATCCGAGCCGAAGATCTGCTTCAACTCCGCCGCATCGAGCACCGAAGCTTTCACCAACACGAAGCCATCGAAGGCTTCCCCCGAGGGCAACTTCTTGTCTTTGCCGTGAACGGCCTGGCAGAGACAGCACATCAGCGCCAACGCAGCGAATCGCCTCATGCGGGAATTATAAGAAATGCCGCAATGCCAAAAGTGCATCCTATGGCAATTCCCACCAGAACATCGCTGAGATAGTGCAGGCCCAGCAGGACGCGCGAGGCTGCTACGCTCATCGCGCAGAAGATCAGACCCGCCAGCATGCCGGGGTAATAAAGCCCGATCGGGACAGCCACAGCGAAGGCCGTGATCGTATGGCCGGAAGGGAACGAAAAGCGATCGGGCGGCAGAAGCTTCGCCCAGCAGTGTCCTTCGATAGAACAGGGCCGTTCGCGGCCCGTCAGGCGCTTGATGATACGGAACGTTAACTGCCCGGCAGCTACCGAGAGCGCGCCCGCTTCGAGAGCCGCGAAACGGAGGTCGCCACCCAACAGCAGCACCCCGATTCCCACGGCGGACCAAAGCCAGCCATCG
>JBDUBZ010000260.1:0-6087 GCA_040003745.1 Terriglobia bacterium | reverse complement strand
GGTACTCGATGAGATCTTCAAGTTATTGTTACAGTCACAGGCGTGGCCGTAACGAACATTGGCGCCGCATCGAGCGTTCAAATAGCGGTCCGGGATGAGTCCGGGAGCATTACGGACAACAAGACGATCGCGATGGCCGCAGGGGCCAAAACCACTTTCGTCCTTCCCACTTTCGCCCCGGGCAGCGCGGGCAGGCGCGGTCTGGTGCAGGTGACCGCCACTGGCGGATCGGTGGCCGCTCTGGCATTGCGATTTAATGGTCTGGAATTCACGACACTCCCCGTGGTTCCGGCAGATCCCGCAGCCGCGCCGCACCCTTAGCCCGCAGGTTGGCGCCGACGATGAAGCATCGGCTTGCCGTCACAAAAGCCTTCTCTACCTGGTGCGAATGTCGTAGAGGTTATGTTCCCCAATCCAAAACCACACATACGCGTCGGCGAGTTTCACGGCTAAGGCGCGATACTTCAGCGTCACACGCGCGGACCAGATTTCCTGGCCGTTGCGGTCGCCGATCTTTTTGAATTGCAGGGAGGGGTGTTGCGGGTTATCTTTCAGCAGCGCGAACTGCTTATCCGCCCTTGCGCGGACTTCGGCTGGCAGGGCATCATAATCTCGCCAAAAGTCTGCGTTCGCGCGATGTATCATCACGCGCTAAAGAACGTGCGTGCTTCCGGTTTTGTGATCAGCCAAAGCGCGATTGATGCGGTCGTCGATGCGTCCAGCTTCTAAGTCGGCCTTAAGCTGCGCGTCAATCTGCTGCGGATGGCGCTGGTCAAGCCACAAATACAGTTCGTCAATCTGTTGCGGCGTCAGCGCGTCTATGGCGCGCTCGATTTCCTGTATCGAATTCAAGCTGATGGTCCTCGTCTCCATCATTTTAGCGGCCTCGAAGTTACCCCTCTCGGGGGCGCGATTAAAGCGCAGCTTGAACAATGCCGGACTGCCGGGCGGAAGCGGGTGCCTCGTTACCGATCGCGTTCGGTGACCAGATCCGTCAGAGTGAAAAGCGCCCGCTGGTACGGATTGTCGGGGAACTCCGCCACAATCTGGCGGGCCCGATCGGTAAATTGCTGAGCGCGATCGCGGGTTCGGCGAACTCCATCGTGCCGCTCCACCATCGACAAAACATCGTCAAACGGAACGCCATCGTAATTCCGGTCCCGCAGCACCGCTTCAATCAGCCGAATCTCGGCATCGGTGGCCTGCTCGAGCGCGTACACCAGGGGCAGTGTGATCTTGCCTTCTTTGAGATCGCCACCCACCGGCTTTCCCAGGGTCGATTCGCTGGACACGAAATCCAGCATGTCATCCACCAGCTGGAACGCCATCCCGAGATTCCACGCAAATTCGCCCAGTTTCTCCTCAATAGCGACGTCCGCTCCCGCCGCCACCGCGCCCAGCTTCGCGCACGCGGAAAAAAGGCACGCCGTCTTCCGGTCGACCAGCTCCATGCAATCGGCTTCCGTGATCGCGATGCGCCCGATCCGGTCGAGCTGGATCAACTCGCCCTCCACCATCATCTGGGTGAGACCGATCAGCAGATCGAGAACATGAAAGCTGCGTTCGCGCAGCGCCAGCTGGAATGCCTGCATGTAAAGCCAGTCGCCAGCCAAAACACAGGTGTGATTCCCCCACTGCACGTTCGCCGATGGACGTCCACGCCGGGTCTGAGCCACGTCGATCACGTCGTCATGAACCAGGGTGGCCGAATGCAGCATTTCCACCACGGCGCCCAGCTGCACTGCCGTTTTCCCGCCGCCCCCCGCGAACCGGGCGCAAAGCAATAGCAGCGCGGGGCGCAAACGCTTTCCACCGCTCTGCTGAAGGTAACGGCCAATGGTGGTGACGGTATCGACCGAGCCGACCGATTCGATATCAATCGCCTGCTCAACCTTTTGCAGATCTTCACGGACCAGGTCGAAGATCTCCGCTGCGGTCAGGATCTGCCCTGCGCGCTCAATCGCCATTAGAAACCTCAGTGTAACGGTTCCCGTTTCGTGGGCGCAAACACAGATTTTCGAAATTAGTAGTGGTGATGCTGGCGATCCGTTCCGGACTGGTATTCCGTACTGCCGCCAACGCGCGGGCGGTCTCGACGATGAAAGCCGGTTCGTTGCGTTTTCCGCGCCAGGGCACCGGCGCCAGATAGGGCGCATCGGTCTCGACCAGCAGGCGGTCATCGGGCACAATCCGGGCCGCGTCCCTTACCATCTCCGCCGTTTTGAAAGTCAGCACGCCCCCGAATGCCAGGTGAAAACCGAGTTCCAGAGCTGTTTGCGCCTGGGACGAATTGCCGGTAAAACAGTGGATGATCCCAAGACCGCGCCAGTGCTCCTTGAGCACCGCGATCGTGTCATCCCAGGCGTCCCGCGTATGGATGATAACCGGCAGATTCAGACCGGCTGCAATTTTCAGTTGTTCAATAAATACGTCCCGCTGCCGCTCGCGCGCCGAGGGGTCGTAGTGGTAGTCGAGGCCAATCTCGCCTAGAGCTATGACTTTAGGATGGTGGGCCAGATCCCGCAGCTCGTCAAACGACTTCTCCGTGACCTTGGCGGCATCCTGCGGATGAACCCCAACGGTGGCATAAACGGGTTCAAAGCGATCTGCAATCTCAACGGCGCAACTCAGTCCCGGAGGCCCATCGCCCGTCCCGATGGTGAGCATCCGCCCGACGCCGCTCTGCCGCGCACGCTCGATGACGGCTTCGAGGTCGCCTGAGAACTTCTCGTCATCCAGATGACAGTGTGAATCAACTAGCATTCACTTCAGGCGCGCTCCCACCGGAACGTCCTCGAGAAATCCAGCCAGGACCGGACTGCCACCCTCCAGGGAAGCGGCCACAATCATGCCGTTCGATTCGATTCCGCGCAATTTACGGGGTTGCAGGTTCGCGACAATCACTACCTTCCGGCCCTTCATTTTCTCCGGCTGGTAAGCCTTGGCAATCCCGGCTACTATCGTTCGCGGCTCGGCTTCCCCGATATCGATTTTCATGTGCAGCAGCTTGTCCGCACCCTTCACCGGTTCAGCGGAAAGAACCAAGCCAACCCGCAGGTCCACCTTTGTGAAATCGTCGATTTCGATTTTAGGGGAGGGCGGGGCAATCGTTTCCGCAGCGGCTTCGGCCGCGGCTTCCGGCAGACGTCCGAGTAATTTCTGCTGCCGCGCGGTTTCTTCCACTTCGAGCAGCCGCATGCGGTCGATGGCGCTCTTCGCGTCGATACGTGGAAAGACGGGCGCAATCTGCCCGATTTTCTGCCCGGCTTCGAGCTGGCCCCAGTCGAGCTTCAGTAATTCCAGATGTGGAAGATCGACGGCCATCCCTAATTGCTGCCATATGTTAGCCGTTGATTCCGGAAGTACGGGATGAAGTAGCGCAACGGCAATTCTCAGCGTCTCGGCTGATGCATACAATGCATCGTCCAGTTGCCGCTGCGAGTCGGCTGCTTTGGCCAATTTCCACGGAGCCTGTTCCACGATGAACTTATCGACGGCGGAAAGCAGTCCCCAGACCGCTTCGAGGCCGCGTGAAAATTCAAAGCCATCGAAGGCGCGCAGGGCGTCTTTGATGGCAGTTCTCGCTATCTGCGCCAAAGGAATCTCGCTGCCGGAAGGCGCGGGGATGACGCCATCCCGATACTGCTTGATCATGGTCAGCGTCCGGCTAGCCAGATTCCCCAAACCATTCGCGAGTTCCGAATTGTAGCGGCTCACCAGCGCGTCATAGCTGAAGGCGCCATCCTGGCCGAACACCACTTCGCGGAAAAGGAAATAGCGCAGCGCTTCGATCCCCATCACTTCCCGAATGGGATCGGTGCGCACGATGTTCCCGCGCGATTTGCTCATCTTGTCGTTCTCAAAGAGCAGAAAGCCGTGGGCGAAAATTCGCTTCGGCAGCGGAAGGTCGGCCGCCATCAGAAACGCCGGCCAGAAGACGGCATGGAAACGCAGAATTTCTTTCCCGATCAAGTGCAGATCGGCGGGCCACAGGTCCGTGTCTTTCACCGCGCTGATGTAATTGGTGAGCGCGTCGAACCAGACGTAAACGACATGGTTATCCCGCAGGGGAATGCCCCACTTGATGGTGGTGCGGCTGATGGAAAGATCCTGCAGTCCGCCGCGCACAAAGCTCAGCACCTCATTGCGGCGGGATTCCGGTCCGATGAACTCGGGATGATCTTCGTAGTGCGTCAGCAGTTTTTCGGCAAATGCCGACAGCTTGAAAAAGTAATTCTCTTCCGTGATGGTTTCGGTGGGCCGCCCGCAAGTCGGGCAGGCGTCTCCGGGTTTGGCGTCATTGACATAGAATTCGTCGTGGACGCAATACTGGCCCGTATAGCTGCCCTTATAGATATAGCCGTTGGCAAGACAGCGCTCAAACAGCCAGCGCACCGTCTCATGGTGACGCGGCTCGGTGGTGCGGATGAAATGGTCGTACTGAATCCCGATTCGGTCCCAGAGCGCGCGGTATTCATTCGAAACGATCGTCGTGAACTCTTCGGGCGTTTTCCCAGTCGCCAGCGCGGACCGCTCCACCTTCTGCCCATGCTCATCGGTCCCGGTCGTCAGGACAGCGTCATACCCCTGCATCCGTTTGAGCCGCTTGATGGTGTCGGCGGCGAGTGTCGTATAGGTGTGCCCAATGTGCGGGGCGGCGTTTACGTAGTAGATCGGGGTTGTCAGGTAATATTTCATTTCGTCCGTAGATACTCGTGGGCGGCTTCCGCCAGCACGTCCTTGAGAGGAACTCCCGCAGCTTCGGCGATGCGGCGGGCGTCTTCAAATTCCGGCGCGAAACCGTTGCCGCCGATCTTAACAGGTACAGTGCCGTATTTCGTCCGGACCTCGACCTTGCTGCGGGGCTGCACCCGCCGCTCGGCGGAATAAAATCGAATGCCCAGCGTGCTGGTTTCGGTGAACAGGATTTCGGCCAGATCTTCACGGCGCTCGGGGGCCGCGATCACCTGCAGCACCACTCCGGGCCGGCCTTTTTTCATTTGCGCCGATAAGACGAGCGCATCGAGCGCACCCGCTTCCAGTAGCTTTTCCATGGCGTAGGCAATGACCTGTGGCGAGGAATCGTCGATATTCGCCTCGATTACGCAAACCGTGGTGGCTTCCGGCGCGCCCGTTGCTTCGCCCACCATGACGCGCAACAGGTTCGCGTGCTCCTGGAATTCACGGTCGCCTGCTCCATAGCCGATCGATTTCACGCGCATCGCCGGCATCGCCCCGAAACCTTTGGCGAGCGCCGTCACGAAGGCCGCCCCCGTGGGTGTGGTCAATTCCATAGCGGGACCGCGAGCGTAGATGGGGCGATCCCGCAGCAGCCGCGCGGTCGCCGGCGCGGGAACCGGCAGGACGCCGTGCTCAGTGTTCACCGTTCCGCTGCCAACGTTTATGGGCGAACAATAAAGTGCGTCGATTTGCAGCAGCTCGAGAGCGTAACACGCGCCCACGATGTCGCAGATCGAATCCACCGCGCCCACCTCGTGAAAATGGACCTTCTCAATGCCGACGCCGTGCGCTTCCGATTCCGCCTCGGCCAGCGCGCGAAACACACGCTCTGCGTTCTCTTTTACAGGGGCAGGCAGTTCCGCCGCCGCGATCATTTTCAGGATGCCGCTGAGATGCCGGTGTTTTTGGGGTTCATCCACCGAGACACGAAACTTCGCGGCTGCCAGGCCCCGGCGCTGCACGCGATCCCAGGTGACGGAACCGCCCGTGGCGAGACTACAGAGAGCCTGCGAGATGGCCTCGCGGTCCGCCCCGGCATCGGCAAACGCACCCACCAGCATGTCGCCGGCAACGCCCGAAAAGGCGTCGATATAGCAAATGGACAAGATGCTTTCAGTTTAGGTGATGCGGGAACTCAGGCCCGCGAGAGCGAGGTTGGCTGGCCATTCGCCAGAAATTGATCCACTACGCCGGTGATCTCCCGGAAGATGTAGCGCGGCGCGCGGTCGGCCCGGATTGGAAAATAATTTTTGCCGGAATAGTGGCTCAGCACAGGGTGGGTCTGCGCTTCGTAGGTTCGCAGGCGCTCCCGGATCACGTCTTCGTGGTCGTCTTTACGGACCTGCA
>JBDUBZ010000259.1:0-6092 GCA_040003745.1 Terriglobia bacterium | reverse complement strand
CAGCAGCCTCGGGCGCTATGCTTCCGCCGTTATGACTTATCGCTGCGACGTTACAAGCCGGGAGGACGTCGCGGGCATGATTGCGGCCGTCATCGCGCGATTTGGCCGCATAGACATTCTGGTGAATAACGCGGGCCAGATTCAGGTGGGTCCGCTTGAAGCCGTCACAACGGACGATTTCGAAAAAGCCATGAACGTCATGTTCTGGGGGATGGTCCACCCGACGATGGCCCTGCTTCCGGCAATGCGCGCACGAAAAAGCGGTCGCATCGTCAACATCACCTCGATTGGCGGCAAGGTAAGCGTCCCCCATCTTCTGCCCTATAGCTCCGCCAAGCACGCCGCGGAGGGGTTTTCCGAAGGCCTGCGCGCGGAGTTGAAGGATTCCGGCGTGACCGTCACCACCATCGCGCCCGGACTCATGCGGACTGGCTCCTGGAACGCCGCCGAGTTTAAAGGAGATCGGGAAGCCGAAGCGAACTGGTTCAGTCTCGGCGCAAGTCTGCCTGGGACCTCCATGAGCGCCGACCGCGCGGCCAGGCAGATTGTCTCGGCGGTGAAGCGGGGCGATGCGGAAAAGATCCTCACCCTGCAGGCGGTAATGCTCGCCAGGATTCACGGCATGGCGCCGGTTTTAACCCAGGAACTATTGGCTCTTGGCGGCAGACTCCTGCTTCCTGGCGGTAATTCAAACAAACGCTCCCGGCCTGGATGGAGCCTGAGCAATCTGAAATCCCCGCAAATGCGCATCGCGCTCTCACTGGGCCGCATGGCTGCCCGGCACCTGAACCAGAGGATGGCCTGACGATTGCACTTATTCCGGGCAGCGAGGTTTTATGTCAATGCTCGGTACGATTCTGATTATTATTCTGATTTTAGCTTTGTTCGGTTCCCTGCCTACATGGGGTTATAGCAGCGGCTGGGGATACTATCCGAGCGGAGGTGTCGGACTGGTGCTTCTGGTTCTGGTGATCTTGCTCCTGATGGGACGACTTTAACAGAAATCCAAACCGATCCTGAAGTGTCCTCAGCGCCCCGTAACGGGCGCTCCATTTGGGCATTTTCAGGCGCTTTGGGAATTAACTCTTCCTCCCTGACGAGATCGGCCATGCGCCCCGCCACAATAGCTTTACCGTGCGGTGTCAAGTGGATCAGGTCCGCATCGAAGTCGGCTGGAACCAAATCGGGATAGACATCGAGGTACGGCAAATGCAAGCGTTCGGCGATTTTCTTTAATTTACGCTGTGGCTTCATCACATACTCGCGGTTCCGTGCAAGATAGTCCTTTCGCAGTTGCTCGGCAAAAGGCACCACGACCACAAACACTCTGAATCCGTGAAGCTGCCCCAGCCGGGCGACTTGCTGCATTTGGGAGTCGATCGCCTGCCACGGCGAATCCTGCCAGGCGGTGTTGAAATCCGGCCGGTAATCAAAGGAGTAGCCGTCGTTCTGGTAACGCTGTGCGATGCGAGCGCCGACCTTCAAATGTTCATCCATCCACATGAGAACGCGGCTCATCCGGGCCAGACGGACCGGCCAGCTGCCGACGGAATTCATCGCTTCAGGAGTGATGTCGCCGAATGTGCCGGGTATCAATTTGCCATTTTCGTCGACTCTCATATTGTGCAGAAATCTGTGAAGATCGTTAAGGCAGAACACGATTCCAACCAAGTCGGGCCTCAGTTGAATCCCGTATTTCTTGAGAAAAATAAGTTCCTGATAGTTTGTGTAACCGGGAACACCGGCATTAATAAGTTCGGTGGATTGAAGGTCTTTATGCGAGTTCAGCACGGCCTCAGCGGCGGGCACCAGAGAGTTCGGTCGGCCCAGCAGGGAATCGCCCATCACCAGGACCCGAAACCTACCATTTTTCGGCGCGTCTACGAGATCGTAGCGGGGCCTGTACACCAGATCGTGATCGAATACGTAGGGGCTTTTGTAAGTGGATCGGGCTCTTTCCGTCCGAATGCGCCTCGCGTTAACGAAATGCAGACGCCCCTCCGCGATGCCCCACACCAGGACTAAAGGAATCACAATAAACGTAATATTAATAAGTATTGTTCTAATTAAACGCAATGCATTTTTCCCCGATCTGAGCGTAAATTGGCGCCGGACCGAGACCATCATACTTCGAAATGCACGTCCCTGAGCCCACTTTCCCGGTATTCACGAATATTTCTATGCCGCAATCGGGGCTACGCTACTACCCTCTCCGATCTGATAAGCCTAAAGTCTGCGATGTTTTTCCCGGCCGCAGCGGTTTGTCGCCGAAGCTTCTCACCTGCGGAGTGCGCGCCCTCGCAAGCGGCCGGATACTCCGCCTTACACCGCCGGTCCTCACCCGTCGGCTTCCGCTGCCGCAGTAACGCCATTGCTCAACACTGAATACGAAACCAGTTCCGTATTCCTTTTCTACGTGAGCGCCCAACGCTAACAGTTACCCGGTAAGCACCCGCTCGTGATCGTCCTGAGCCCCGTTTGTAAGCAAAGACCAGGGCGTAGAGATCAGGGCATAGAGATCAGGGCCTAAGAATAGGGTTTGATATCCCGTCCCGGATAGCCGAAGGGCGCGCATCTCACACGCTTCCGGCGAAACCGCAGATCAGCCGGCGTGAATTTCATGCCGCGTTCAAAAGCCGCTCGATCGGCTCCCACCAGACTCTGCGCCGGTACTACCGCGGCACTGATCGGCGGCGTTTTCCGGGAACGACTCTGATCTGCTATTCTTTTAAAGACTCTTCCGCCCACAACTCGTCTGTTTCCATTCGTTTGTTGACAGAGTATTGAGGGATTCGTTATTGTATAAGGGTTTGGCTGTAGCTTAATCCGCTTCTGGCTACCATCTCCGGCGTCGGAGATCCGGCCGGGGCGAGGTCCCGAGGTTCTTGAGAAGACTGATCCTGAAGGATTTAGCTCTCTCAAGTGACATGGACCTGTCTAATAGCCCGCTATTTTACCGACGCAGTTTGCAATATTTTTTTTGAGCCTTTTCTGTTTTTTGAGGATTTTCAGTGCCGACATTTAATCAACTTGTGCGTAAAGGGCGTAAAGCGCCCGCTTGGAAAACGGCTAGTCCGGCCCTGCAGAGCTGCCCGCAAAAGCGTGGTGTCTGCACTCGTGTCTATACTTCCACACCGAAAAAGCCGAATTCCGCGCTCCGCAAAGTCGCCCGCGTTCGCCTGACCAACGGCATCGAAGTCACCACCTACATTCCCGGCGTCGGCCACAACCTGCAGGAGCACTCGATTGTGCTGATCCGCGGCGGTCGCGTGAAAGATCTTCCCGGCGTTCGCTACCACGTAGTGCGTGGTGCGCTCGATACGGCCGGCGTGGCGAACCGCAAACAGAGCCGCTCTAAGTACGGCGCCAAACGGCCTAAAGCCGCCACTAAATAAGGATTTCAGGAATGCCACGACGCAGAAGCGCAGATAACCGTGAAGTGCTGGCCGATCCGGTCTACGATTCGACCCTCGTTGAAAAGTTCGTCTGTTCCATGATGTGGGACGGGAAGAAGCAAACCGCGCAGAAGATCTTCTACTCCTCGATGAAGAAACTCGAAGAGAGAGGTGGCGGCTCGGAAGCGATCGTGCTGTTCAAGAAGGCGATCGAAAATACCAAGCCCCTGCTGGAAGTCAAAACGCGGCGCGTGGGCGGCGCCAACTATCAGGTGCCCATCGAAGTTCCGCAGAACCGGCGCACCAGTCTCGCTATTCGCTGGATTCTCGGCAATGCGCGCGGCCGGGCCGAAAAGGGCATGGCCGACAAGCTCGCCAACGAACTGAACGATGCAGCCAATCTGCGTGGCGGAGCCATCAAGAAGCGCGACGATGTGCACCGTATGGCCGAAGCCAACAGAGCGTTTGCACACTACCGCTGGTAAGCGATTCACACGAGATATATAAGGGTTTCCAAGTATTAAATGCCACGCACCGTACCTCTTGAGAGGATGAGAAATATCGGTATCGCCGCTCACATCGATGCCGGGAAAACCACTACGACTGAGCGCATCCTGTATTACACGGGGCGTTCGCACAAGATCGGCGAAGTCCACGAAGGCACGGCCACCATGGACTGGATGGAACAGGAACAGGAGCGCGGTATCACCATTACATCCGCCGCCACCACTGCGTCCTGGAAGGACATGCAGATCAACATCATCGACACTCCGGGCCACGTCGACTTCACTGCCGAAGTCGAGCGTTCGCTCCGAGTCCTCGATGGCGCCGTAGCGGTGTTCGATGCGGTCGCCGGTGTGCAGCCCCAGTCCGAGACGGTCTGGCGTCAGGCCGATAAATATCACGTCCCGCGCATTTGCTTCATCAACAAGATGGATCGCGTGGGAGCGGATTTCTTCCGCTCGGTTGAGACCATTATTGAGCGCCTGAAAGCGCGTCCCGTCCCGATTCAGATTCCCGTCGGCGCCGAAGATCAATTTAAAGGCGTTGTCGATCTGGTCGAGATGAAAGCCGTAATCTGGCACGACGAAACACTGGGCGCGAAGTTCGATGTGGTGGATATTCCCGAAAATCTTCTCGAACTGGCCAAAACCTATCGCGAGCAGATGATCGAAGCCGTTTCCGAATTCGATGAAGCGCTCTTTGAAAAATTCGTCGAAGGCCAGCCGCTTTCGATTGACGAGATCAAGGCCGGCATCCGCAAGGCCACCATCGCACTGAAGATTTTCCCCGTCATCTGCGGCTCCGCCTTCAAGAACAAAGGTGTGCAGACCATGCTCGATGCGGTTATCGATTATCTGCCCTCGCCGCTCGATATCCCCCCCGTCAAAGGGACGGATATCGACGACAAAAGCATTATCCTGACCCGCCATGCTTCGGACGACGAGCCATTTTCCGCGCTCGTGTTCAAAATCATGACGGACCCGTACTCGGGCCAGCTCGCCTTCTTTCGCGTTTACTCGGGCAAGATGAGCGCGGGCGAATCGATTTACAACGTCGCCAAGGGCCGCAAGGAACGCGTCGGCCGCCTGATGCGCATGCACGCCAATAAGCGCGAGGACATCACCGAGATTATGGCGGGCGACATCTGCGCCGCCGTCGGTCTCAAGACGATCTCGACCGGCGATACCATCTGCGACGAAGAATCGCCGATCATTCTCGAAAAGATCGACTTCCCCACGCCCGTCATTCAGCTCGCCGTCGAGCCCAAGACGAAAGCCGATCAGGAAAAGATGGGCATGGCGATCGCGAAACTGGCGCAGGAAGATCCCACTTTCAAGGTAGCGACCGATCCTGAAACCGGCCAGACCATTCTTTCCGGAATGGGCGAGTTGCACCTCGAGATCATCGTCGACCGCATGATGCGCGAGTTCAACGTGGTGGCAAACGTCGGCAAGCCGCAGGTGGCTTATCGCGAAACCATCCGGCAGATGGCGGAATACGATTACACCCATAAGAAGCAGACCGGTGGCAGCGGTCAGTACGCCCGAACCAAGCTGCGCGTCGAGCCGAACCCCGGCAAGGGCTTCGAGTTTGAAAACGAAATTCGCGGCGGCAACATTCCCAAGGAATTTATCCCTGCCATTGAAAAGGGTGTTGTTGAGGCGCTTGAAGGCGGCATCATGGCGGGCTACCCCATGGTCGATGTCAAAGTCACTGTCTTCGACGGCGCTTATCACGATGTCGATTCGTCGGAAATGGCGTTCAAGATCTGCAGCTCCATTTGCGTCAAGGAAGCCTGCCGCAAAGCGAAGTCTGTTCTGCTCGAACCCGTGATGGCGGTGGAAGTCGTCGTTCCGGATGAGTACATGGGCCCGGTCAACGGCGATCTGATTTCGCGCCGCGGACAGCTTGAGGGCACGGAAATTCAGGGTGGCACGCAGATCATCAAGGCCAGCGTGCCCTTGAGCGAAATGTTCGGTTATGCGACCGAAATCCGCTCGCGCACCCAGGGCCGCGGCAGCTTCACTATGCACTTCTCGCGGTATGAGGAAGTGCCGAAGTCGATCTCCGAAGAGATCGTGGCGCGCGTTCAGGGCAAGGTTACGAAGTAAACAGCTTTATAAGGAGATTGGCGAGATATGGCGAAAGAAAAATTTGACCGCAGTAAGCCCCACATCAACATCGGCACGATCG
>JBDUBZ010000258.1:0-6118 GCA_040003745.1 Terriglobia bacterium | reverse complement strand
TTACTACGATCTGGGCAATAAGACCGAGAGCGGCTTCAAGTTCCTGCCCATCCATCATGGGCGCGCCGATCTGGGCGGGCTGCTCACCATGCCCGCGATCATGGCCGGTCTTTCGGATGGCCGCGAATCGAACCCCGTGAAGCGCGGAGCCTGGCTTGCGCGCAAGATCATCGCCGAACCGCCGGCCGATCCGCCGCCGAACGTCCCCGCACTCAAAGAGGCCACGGGCGACCTCACGTTGCGCCAGCGCCTTGAGCAGCATCGCACCCAGCCGGCCTGCAACCAGTGCCATTCGAAGATCGATCCCTGGGGCGTGCCGTTTGAAGAGTACGACGCGGGGGGCCGGAAGAAGAATCAGTCCGTGGATTCCAAATCCACCCTGCCCGATAAGACCGAAGTTGCGGGGGTCAACGATCTGCGCCGCTACCTCGCCGAAGATCGCATCGATCAGGTTGCGTTCAGTTTCCTGAAGCATCTGACCACGTACGCAATCGGCCGCAGCCTGACTTACAACGAGCTGAACTTCCTTAAACAGGACGAATTAAAATTGAAGGCCAATGGCTACCGGATGCAGGATATGGTCCGGTACGTTGCCAGCAGCAAGCTATTTCTGGAAAAATAGGAGACACACAAGATGACCCGCCCCTTCCACCTCGATCGCCGCGCATTTCTTAAAGGGATTGGCGGCGCCGCCATGGCCCTCCCTGTTCTCGACGCGATGGGCGCCGAAGTGACCAACCAGATTCCGCGCCGCTTTTGCGCCATCTACACGGCTAACGGCATGTCTCTGCCGAAGGCCGAGCACGGTATCGATGAATGGAGCTGGTTTCCGCGCGGGACGGAGGCCAATGGCGACTTCGCCTTTGGCAAATCGACCGAGCCTCTCAAGCCCTTCCGCAATCAGCTCAGCTTCATGGGCGGCCTTTACCATCCGAACGGCCCCAAGGCCGACCCGCACATCTGCTCCGATATGTGGCTCACCGGCGCGCCGCTGCAGAATCCGAAACCCGGCACGTTCAATTCGGTGGGTCTCGACCAGATGATCGCGTCGCAGACGAAACAGTACTGCCGCCAGGCGTCTGTGGTGCTCTCGATCGACGCCGGCACCGGCTATCTTTCGCGCACAGGCACTATCTCTTATAACCTCGAAGGCCGGCCCGTCCCCGCCGAGAACACTCCCCGCCGCATCTTCGACCGCCTTTTCCGCGCGGACCGCAGTTCGCTCAAGGCCGAGCATGAAATGCTGCAGAAGCGCGTAAAGCTGGTGGACGCCGTCGCCTCGAGCGCCAAAGCCCTCGACCAGAAGCTCGGTAAAACAGATCGTGAGCGCATGGATCAGTACATGACTTCGCTCGGAGAAGTGGAATCCCGCCTGATCGCCTCCGAGAAGTGGATCGACATTCCACTCAAAAAGCAGGATTTCTCGTCGCTGAACCTCGAAAGCACCAACGAGGGTGAGCCCGCCGAATACTACCGCAACATGTACGAGCTCATCGCGCTCGCCTTCGACGCCGATATTACCCGCTCCATCGCCTTCATGCTGAACCGCGAGGACGGTATGGGCATCAGCGATACTTTCCCGTTAAAGCTGGGTCTGTCGAAGACCCACCACAATCTCTCGCATGCCACCGACAAGGTGGGCCAGCTCGACTTCGCGAAATACGATCTCTTCCTCAGCCAGCAGATCGCGCACTTCTTCGAGAAGATGAACAGCTACAAGGATCGCGAAGGCACCGTCCTCGACAACACCATCGTGCTCTTCGGCAGCGGCGCGAGCACCACGCACAACTCCCACAACCTGCCCACCATGATTGCCGGCGGCGGCAACATGGGCCTGAAGCACGGAAACTTCTGGAAAGGTCAGGGCGAGACGCGCATGTCGAATGTCCATCTCAGCATCCTGCGGTCCCTGGGCATCGAACAGGAAGCGTTTTCAGACAGCACCAGCACGGTCAACAGCCCCGTCTTCAGCCGCGCGTAAGCGCTGCGAGTTGAGGCAGGATCTCGGACGACACGCCCCGGATCGAATAGTCGACTTCGTCCGAGTAATCCGTTTCTTCGGGGTTGACCTCAATCACCGTCTTCGCTATCGGGATCAAACCCGCTGCCGGATAAACCTGCGCCGAGGTCCCCGCCACGATCAAAACATCCGCGGACCGGACCGCCGCCGCGGCTCGTTCGATGGAACCCTCCGGCAGTTGTTCGCCAAACCAGACGACTCCCGGTCTCAACATCCCGCCACACCGGCATCGTGGCGGAAGTTCGTTCAATTCCGCCCGTTCCACCCGCTCTTCGCCGCACTTCAGACACCGCACGGTCCAGAGGTCCCCATGCAGTTTGATGATGTTCTTCGATCCTGCGACATCATGCAGCCCATCCACGTTCTGCGTAATCAACGTGAACGCGGCAACGTGCCTTTCCATCTCTGCCAGCGCCAGATGACCGGCATTCGGCCGCGCGAGAGCGACGGCCCGCCGGCGCTCCTCATACCAGCCCCAGACGAACTTCGGATCGCGCGCAAAGGCCTGCGGGGTGGCAAGATCCTCCAGCTTGTACTGCTGCCAGAAGCCGCCGTTGCTGCGAAATGTCGGAATGCCGCTTTCGGCGGACACCCCTGCGCCGGTCAGCACCGCAACCCGCGATGCAGACGTGAGGACGTTATTTCCCAGGCGCCTGGGCAATCGCCTTCTCCGCCAGTGGGTTCACGATCTCGTAGCCTCTTATTGTGGGATGCAATCCATCTATTTCGCGGATGCTACCGTTTCCACCCGGATCGACTTCGTCTTCGCATCGAACGCGCCGGTCACGATAACCTTCTTCGCCGCCCACTTCTCCGGCGTCTTGAGCCCGATCAGCGTGTATGCGTGCTTCCCGTCGTACAGAACCCACGCCGCGTCGTGGGATTCGACGCACGCCACAGCGCATTCGGCATCGGTAGGTCCCATGCGCATGCGCGCATGATCCGCCGTCGCGCACATCGCATCCGTCACTGTACCCCTGAACTTCTGGGCAGAGAGAGTTGCGGCGACAAAAAATACCAGCAGCCGCACGGGCCTAGCTGCCAGGCGTCATCAAATGCGCGGTCGTCGTACCTGCATTCATAATCCAGACGCCACCCTGCTTGTTGTTATCGGGTATTCCGAGCGACTGCGCGGTGGCTCCAGGCACTGCGATCGTCGTATGCATCCGCGTGTGCGTGTCATCCGCGCCGGTCAAATGCAGCCACACCGACCCAAACTCCGGCTTCACACGCGTGCCATTCTTCTCGGCGGCATCGAAAGCCGCAAGGCTGGCTTTCTTATCGGGAATCGCCTCAAATTTCAGGTTCTGCGCCACCCGGTCGAGGTTCGCAATGCTCGTGCATTCCACCGCAAACGGCTGCTGCCCCGGTTGCCCGGCGCGGTCGTAACAGACCATCCGGTTCGTGCCCTTGCGCAGTGTGTCATAGGTAAAGTCGGCCTTCCATTTGATCACCGTCGCGCCGTCTTTCATCTGACGCGGAGCCGCGAGCAGCGCCTTCTGAATGGCTGGGTCGTCGGGCGCCTGCGCGAAAACACAGGCCGACAGCGCCAGAAAAGCCGGAGCAATCCGAAATCTACAGTTCATAGGAGTGTTCTCAGTATAAGTCGAAACTACCGCAAGCCGGCCACTGTCCCCGGAGCCCCCGAGGCGCCCAGCGTCAGCGCCATAGCCGCCCAGTTCGAGCCCGCCGACGAAATGTACTGATCGAACCCATGCGGGTAACCGGCATCGAAAAACGGCTGGAACGCCAGCGCCCGCGTCTTTACGTACCAGGAGCCATCCGGCAATTGCGTGTTCAGCAGGAATTTCATGCCGCGTTGATAAGCGGCCTCCGACACCGGCACGCCAGCGGTCTGCAGAGCCACCAGCGCTTTGCCGGTCGCGAACGCGTTCGTCTCCATGGTGGGTATTTCGGACCATCCGCCATCGGCGCGCTGCGTGGCGAGAAGTTCCTTCACGGCCACCTGCATGGCGGCTTTATCCGTACCGGCCCACGCGAGGCCCATCACCCGCGACGAGAAATCGCTATTCACCCGCGATGTCGCCTTCGCCAGCCATTGAGCCGCGAGCGTCACAGATTTCTGGTACGCCGCCTTATCCGTCACGGGCGCGTAGAGTTGCAGCGCACGCATGGAAAGCACCGTCTCTCCGATGTAATCCGAACACAGCGGAGGGCGCGTATCGGCATCCGGATAGGCCCAGTGGCCATCGGGTTGTTGATGCATCTTGATGTACATTGCAGCCGTATCCGTGCCGAGGTCGGCTTTGTGATGTTCGGCGTCCAGGCCGATCAGCATGAACGCCACGATGCCCGGGCCGAAATTGTCTTCCATGGGAACGAAAAAGCCCTGCAGCAGGCGGTCGCGTAAGCTATCGAGCGCGCCGGCATTAATCTTCACTTGCTTTGCGGCGGTGCCCTCATCCACGCGGAAGCCGCTCTTGCGCGCCAGGCCAACCGTCATTGCCGTAAGGCTGTTGTTGTGGCACGAGATGCAGCCGGCTTTAGGCACGAAACTCTCATCCACGTGCTGCAGCGCCGGAAGGCTCGCCTGCACGGCATCTCTTATGTTGTTCGACTGCTTCGGCTGCAGCATCGGATCCGAAGGCACGGTGCCTCTCGCACCCGCTTTGATGAGGAAATCGACGACTGGAGTGTTGCCGCGCAGTCTCGCAACATCGAGCACACTCCAGCCGGTGTCTACGGCGTTGGGATGTCCCACTTTGGCGTTGACATCAGAGCCGCGCTCCACCAGGAGCTTGACCACATCGAGCGGAACCAGGTCGGACCCCGCGGCATACAGAAGTGGCGTGCGCCCCGCGGGATCGACCGCATTTACATCCGCCCCCTGCTCGAGCAGCCTGCGAACATCATTTACATCGGCGAAAATCGCGACTTCATCCAGAGCGCCAGTCACTGCGGCCTTATCCTGTTTCCCGGCCAGCAGCAAATCGAGGCATTTCGCGCAGTGGGTCGCAATCGCCATGGCCATAGCCGGTTCGCCCGCAGCCTTCACATTCGCACCGCCCGCGATCAGCGTCCGCATGATCTCGGCATCGCCCGCCGTCGCGCCTTCGATTAACGCGGAGGACTGGCCGCTGGGATTCGGATTCGGGTCCGTCTTCGCTCCATGGCTCAGAAGAAGTTTCACCGTGGCGACGTTGCCCGGCCGGCCCGAGGCAATCAGCAGCGGCGTACGCATATCGTCTGAACGGGCATTCACGTCCGCCCCGGCATTGAGAAGTACGCGCGTCTTGCCGGTGTCCGTAACGGCCCACATCAGCGCGGTAACTTTGGTGTCGCCCGTTTGATTCGGATTCGCGCCCTTCTTCAGCAGTTCCGCCAGCGTGGCGGCGGGGGAATAGAGCACCGCGTACATGAATGGCGTAGCGCCATCCGGCCCCCGCGCGTTCAGCAGCTTTGCATCTTCCCCGACGAATTTCTGAAACGCCGGCTTATCGCCGCGGCGAAGAGCTTCTACCATGGCAACGGCCTTTGGATTCAGCGGGGGCAGTTCGGTTTCATTGGCAAGCGAATCCGGCCACGGCGCCCCCTGATCGATCCACCTGGTGACGGTCTCCACTTGCTCCGGCTTCAGGGCGCCGGTGGGGGGCATCTGCGGCCCGTATTCAGACGGCTTTAAACGGTGCACCAGAAAGCTGTTGGCGCTGTTGCCCGGCACCACGCGTCTGTTTCCCAGCTTGAACACGGAACTTCGCCTGTCGAGCCGAAGCCCGTTCATCTGTTGCGAGGGGCCATGGCAACCCACGCAGTTCTGCCGGAAAATCGGCTGCACATCCCGGGCGAAATCAATGCTCTGGCCGGAAACACTCGCGGCGATAAGACTGCCGCAGGCCGCTATGCGCGCGATGGTTGCTTTCGACATCAATCCTCTTTTGGCTACCGCAGTCCGAAGGTGAAGACCGCATTGCCGGCCGGTATCGAAACATATTGTGTGCCGCCAACGGCGTATGTTACAGGGCCCGCCGAAATCTGCCCCCCGACCATCGCCTTCCAAAGTACTTTCCCCGTCTTCGCGTCGAGGGCGTAAAAATATCCCTCACGCCCGCCCGCAAAAACCAGATCGGTCGCAGTCGC
>JBDUBZ010000022.1:0-20647 GCA_040003745.1 Terriglobia bacterium | reverse complement strand
CACGCTGACGGCGGGACTTTTTCTGATGGTCCCGCGCACGGCACGCGCCGCCGCCCTATTCTTTCCGGATGCGCCGCATTTGACGGGCTACTCGAACATTGTGGATCTGGGAACGTTCGGGCGGATCGGCAAAGATATGCGCCCCGTGATGCACATCGTTTCCTACGCCCGGCCATTGCCGCCGTGGCTGAAGTGGCGCGGCACGGCGTTGAGCCGGTTCGATGGCAAGCGCTGGTCGGAACCCCCTGCGCCGGTGTTGGATATTTCACATACAGGCATGGTGGAGGTGGCCGGTACAATGCAGCGGTCGCGGCGGGATGCCGGTCGGCTGTTGTACCGGGTTGTGGTCAACAGCTCCGACACGGGGACCCTGTTTATTGCGGGCATTCCGGAGTTTATAAATGTGGCTGCGCCACGGCTGGTGCGGACGGCCGAAGATTCGTTTCGGGTGGAGCCTGCGACTGGTGAAAAGCTGGAGTATGAGGTGTCGGCGCACCCCGGACCCGCTCTTCTGGAGCCCCTCGGTAAAGCGGAGCGGTGGCGCTATCTGCAATTGCCGCCCATCGATCGGCGCATTGGAAATCTGGCGCGCGCGTGGGCAGGCGCCAGTGATCCCATGGGTGCGGCGCTCGGGATTGAGACCCATTTGCGGCAGGATTTCGAATACAGCCTGGAGGGTTCCACGCAGCCCGTTGCAGATCCACTGGCGAATTTTTTGTTTGTTACGAAGCGTGGGTATTGCGAATACTTTGCGTCCGCCATGGCCGTGATGCTGCGGGCGATGGGAACGCCGGCGCGCGTGGCGACGGGATTTCAGAGCGGCTATTACAACGACGTCTCGGGCATGTATGTAGTGCGCGCGAGCGATGCGCATGCGTGGGTCGAAGCCTGGATTGCGGGGCGCGGATGGGTGACGTTCGATCCGACTCCGCTGGGGATAGCGCCAACCGGGTTTCTGTCGCGCGTGAATATGTATTTCGATGCCGCCGATAGCTGGTGGCAGCAATGGGTGGTGTCTTACGATACGGGGCGCCAGGCGTCGCTGGCGAACCAGTTTGCGGACAGGTTGCGGTCGTTTATGTATGGCCGAAGACAGGCGCGAGGCTGGCGGGCCTGGATTACTGCGGAAATGCCGGGCAATGCGTGGAAATGGGGAACGGGCGCGGTGGCTCTGATGCTGCTTGCGGCAGCCGGGGTGTGGGCCTCTCCGCGGGTGTTGCTGCGAACCCGGCGATCGGCGAGGCTGTACCGGATCGCAAACAAGGGGGGATCGCCGGGGGACGGCCGCGCCCTGTACGAACACATGCTGAAAGCGATGGAACGGCGGGGATATCGCAAGCCGGGGTGGTTTACGCCCATGGAATTCGCTCGTGGGCTGCCGAGCGGGGAGAGTGAGAGGGTGGCACAGTTTACGTCGGTCTACAACTCGGTGAGGTTTGGCGGGAACACAGCGGCAGCACGGGAACTGGCCCGGGAACTGGAGCAAATGCTGCGGGAGTTCGGGAAGGCATGAGCGGCGCGGTCGATCCGGGGAATCCGTGGCGGGACAAATGGGCCGTCGTTACGGGGGCGAGTTCGGGAATTGGTTTAGCTATCGCCGAGGAACTGGCGGCGGGCGGTACGAAGTTGGTTTTGGTGGCCCGGCGCGGTGATCGGCTGAAAGAGTTCCAATCCAGGCTGGCTGTCCCGGTGGAGATTTTCGAGGCCGATCTGGGGCTGGCGGAATCGCCAGGGCGGTTATTCGAATTCACCGAGGCGCGGGGCATACAACCGGAACTCCTGGTCAACGACGCAGGCTTCGGTACCTATGGAGAGTTTCGCGAAACCGATTACCGGCGGCAGCTGGAAATGATTCAGGTGAACACGGCCGCAGTGGTGGCGCTGACCCATTTGTATCTGCCTGGAATGGTCGCGCGCAAGAGCGGCGACATCTTGATTGTGGCTTCGACGGCGGCTTTTCAGGCCGTTCCGTATCAGACAGTGTATGCCGCAACGAAGGCTTTCGATCTGATCTTCGCCGAGGGACTGGCGGAGGAGGTGAAGCGGCACGGTGTACGGGTTTGCGCGTTGTGCCCGGGGCAGACCAAATCGGAATTCCATGAAATAGCCCGTGAGCCGATTCCCGGGGCAATGAGCGTTCAGACGGCGGCGGAAGTAGCTCGAATCGGGCTTAACGCGATGCGGACGGGAAAGCATTTTGTAATTTGCGGCTTCAGTAATCTGCTGGGGATGGAACTTCAGCGGCTGGTTCCGCGGCGGGTGGCGACAGGCGTTTCGGAGCGGCTGTTCCGCCCGAAGACGTTAAACTGAAAAAGGAGCTGAGACATGGTTCCACCTGTCGGGAGCAGGTTGTGGCTGTGATTACGTTCGCTGCCCGAAGCCTCGACGTTCCTCCCGCACGACGCAGCCAGAAAAGATAGTCAATGCTCATCGTTTTTGATAACCGAACTCCCGCTCACCTCCACGTCGAACGGGTGGTCGCGGCCACTCCGGGCAGCTTCGTGGAAGTCGCAATCCCCTACGAATAGGCCTCTGGCTCTTCGGCCAGTCCCCCCAGAATTCGAGCCCGTACAGACTTCCTGTACAATCAAAAAAGGATAGCCAGCTTGCCTACTGAAACCTCATACACCAGCCTGCGAGAAAACCTCGCCAGCATATTGGATCAGGTCGTGGATCAGCAGGAAACAATTATCGTGCGGCGCCGGGGCGCCCGGGACGTCGCTCTCGTACCCGCTCGTGAACTCGCCGCACTCATGGAAACAGCCCATCTTCTCCGGTCGCCGGAAAATGCCCGGCGCTTACTAAAGGCCCTTGGACGGGCGGCGAAAGGCCCGACAAAGACCACCGATGTGACCCAGTTACGCCGTGAGATCCTGGGTGAAGCGAGACCTTAAACGAGCGGCCGTATTTCATTCCGAGTTCAGGGAAGATCTTCGTTACTGGGTCAAGACTGACCGAAGCATCGCCGTGAAAGTTCTTGACCTGGTGGAAGCCGTGATGCGGGATCCTTTCGAAGGCCCCGGAAAGCCGGAACCGCTCCGATATCTGCTGGCTGGCTGCTGGTCGCGGCGCGTCTCCCAGGAACATCGACTCGTTTACCGAGTTGAGGACGAACAAATCGATTTTCTCCAGGCTCGCTACCACTATTGAGTTTTCGGAACTGTGCCCGCGATGTGCTGGCGGACGCGCGTGAGTGCGTCCTGGCATTGCGCCGCCCCTGGGGCGGCGGCGCAGGCGGCTTCGAGGCTGGCCAGCGCCTCGGGATAGCGTGCAAGCGATTCGTGGGCGAGGCCGAGTTCGTAGAGTGTGATGTAATCCCCCTGCGAGGCATTCGCGACCTGGCCCAGTTCGATCAACGCTTCGGCAAATTTCTTTTGCTCCACCAGCGCTACGCCGAGGTCGCGGCGGGCAAGCAGGTTGCGCGGGTCGGCCGCGAGGATGCTGCGTAATATGGCAATGGCCGCAGGCGCACGCTTCTGCTGAAGCAGGGTCAGGGCATTCTCATAGCGAAGAAGTTCGGGGAGGCGGTCTTTTGGGTCGGCCGCCGGGGATCTGCTTGTAGCCTTGGGGCCGGGCGCAAGATACCCGAGCGACTCGAGCACCTTTTTGTTTACGCTTGAGACCGGGGTGGCGGGCGGGGCGGCGTATTTCGCGAGCTCCTGTTTCAGTCTGGCGGATTGCGAGGGGTTAATGCGTACGAGATTTTGGAGCTCGCGCGGATCCTTCGAAAGATCGTAGAGTTCGGGGCGCGGCGCATCGATGTATTTCCACGGACCTTCCCGCAGGCTGCGCAACGCCGACCAGCCGAACGAATCCCGCGCATAGACGCTTTCCCCAAAGACTGGGCGGGTGGAACCACCGAGAAAGCTCCGGCCCCGGAAGGCAGTGGGCGCGGGGATTCGCAGGAAATCGAGAATCGAGGGAGCGACATCGATGAGACCGGTCGGCTGCGTCACGCGCGCTGGCATACTCGTCGTACCTTGTGGCCAGTGAACAATCAGGGGAACGTGCATCGTGCTGTCGTAAATGAAATAGCCGTGATCGGATTCGCCGTGATCACCCAGACCTTCACCGTGATCGGCGGTCACGACGACCAGCGACCGGTCCCACCAGCCTTCGCGTTTCAGAGTTTGCTGGAATTCGCCGAGCAGTCGATCGACGGACTGCAGTTGCGCATCATAAGTGGGCTGTCGCCATGGCTTATGCATGTCGAAGAGGTGGATGAACAGAAAGACGGCCTCGCCCCGATGCGCCGCGAGCCATTGATTGGCTGAGCGCAGGACCAGCGCTCCCGCCCTTCGCTCCCGCGCGGAATAGGCCTGACCGGGCCTGCCCGCGAAAAGCATTTCCCCCGAGAGTCGGGAGAAGGCAGCGTAATCGAAAGGGCTGTCATAGGTATCGAAGCCGGCGTCGAGACCTAGTCGGCGCTCAAGGAAAACGCTGCCGATAAACGCGCCGGTTTTGTAGCCATGGTCTTTCAAAACCGAGGCGAGCGTTATCAGGCCACGAGGCACCACGCCCGCATTTTCTTCCACATGATTTTCGAACGGCAGCGTGGAAGTGAGCAGAGTCGTGTGCGACGGAAGCGTCAGCGGGATCTGGCTGAGGGCGGAGGTAAAGGTGGTTCCATGTTCGCCGAAGGAGCCGATGCCCGGAGTACCTGGGCCGACACGGTCACCACGCAGAGTGTCGACGGAAATCAGGATGACCGGCGTTTGGGCGCCAACAAAAACGGTGGCCAGGAGGCAGAGAATGGCGGAGCGTGGGATCACTTGCCAGGCGCGTAGGCGGCGAGACCGGGGATATAGCAGCCGACGGGTTTGGCTTCGGGCTTCGCGACGGCTCTGCCACTGAAGACCGCATCGAGAGCATCGCGCAGGTCATGCTCGGTGACCACACGGCGCGGTCTGCCGAGCGCTACATAGAAATTATCGATGCGGCCGCGATAAGGGATGGACCCGTCATGCGCCACGAGCACCACTTCCGGAGTGACGGTGGCGCCCGCCGCCGCGACCAGTTCGTGTTTGCGATCGACAATCTTTGGATAAGCGCCATGGCCGTATTCCTGGGCATGTTTTCGCACCTGATCGTCGGTAAGCGTGGGATCTATATAAACGAGCGCACAGCCGAGTCCGCGCGCCGAATACTCATCGCAGATGCGATGGATCTCATGCGAATAGTAGTTCGAGATCGGGCAGTCCTGGGCGATGAAAAAGAGAGCCTGCGCGTGGCCCTTATCGGCGTGGAAGGGCTGCCGCTCAACCCCGTCGATATCGCGAACGGTCAATGACGGGTGCAACACCGCCGCCAGCGCCAATACGAGAAACCACTTCATTGTTTCATTGTGCCTGTAAAGCCCGCACCTTGCGCATCAGCGCCGGGTCTTTCATCATGGCGTCTCGCGCCACATCCCGGACGCGCCTGTCCCTGTCGTCCTGAAGGGTCTTCAGGTCGGATTGCTCATGCGGCACGGTGATCAGAGTCACGCTGCCCATCTCATCCTTCGATTGTTCACCCCACATAACGCGGATTGGCGGACTCGAAGGATTGTGCGGGTTCTGAGCGGAGTTATCCCAGTGGATCTCGGTATCGAGACGGGTGCCTTTGGGCAGCGCGACAAAGTCCTGGAAGTAGAAGCGATCCTGCCACGAGAAATCCCAGTCGCCGATCCTGAGCAGGGTCTTGACATCGCCGTTCGGAAAAGTCGCCGTCATGATCATCTGTTTCGCAAGGTAATGTGCGTGGGCGGAGGCGCCGACGGCATCTACAGCGACGGGCAGAGTGTAGGAATCGCGGATCACGAAATCCTTCTCACCGGCTGGAATATCGAGTCCGGCAAAGAGGGAGTAAGTGGGCGGCAGTTGCAGGGCGACCATGGTGCGCGCGGGCGGCTGCTTCGCGAAGTACAGACCGATTACAGACTTTTCCGCTTCCGCCTTGCCCGTTGGATGGAAGTGGTATTGCATGACCAGGTCCGAGCCCTTTGGAATATGCATGGCCAGTCCTTCCGGAAAGAAGTGGGGTTGTGCGCCCACCGCCCAGCCGCCCAGAGGGACACTCGCGCCGCCCGCGCGCATGCCGGGAAATCCGGGCTCGGGGCCATCGGTTTTTTCGTGTACTTTTCCATTGGGGTCCGCGAAGTAGAGAACATGATGAACCACGGTGCGGGCGGATGGCCGCATTTCGATGGCGGTGATCCACTTATCATCCGTCAGCCCGAGGGGCAGAGCGATGTTGCGATAGATGTCGGGGCCATCGGCCGGAACGTGATAGGCGGCGGGCATCTCCACCACAAGATCGGGCTGCCCCAGCCGCCATCCCGAGGGGAACGTGGGGGGCGCGGGTTTATCGGCGGCCGCGCCTTCCGGCATGCCCTGTTTAACCCACGCCTGAATCAATGCGATCTCGGAATCTTTGAGGATGCGCTCATCGCGGTACTTGTAAGACGCCGGCTGCGCTTTCCAGGGTGGCATCTGCCGCGAGGCAGTGACGGCGGCAATGACAGCGCCTTTCTTCACCGCGTCCCGATAAGAAAGCAGCGAGAAGGGAGCGGCTTCGCCTGGGCGATGGCATTCCGAGCAATTCTGAAAAAGGATCGGCGCAATCTGTTTGTTAAAGGTGACCGATTGAGCGGGCAGTAAAGCCGCCATCAGAAGCAGCACCGAAACGGATCGCATACTAGTGAGTTTACCTGCCTGGCGCGACTATACTCCCGGTATTATTCCGGCATCGCAGTTCATGGATCCGCTGATGTTGAAGGCGTTCCGCAATCGATTGAAGTCCGGGTTCCGGCTAACCTTCGTGCAGGAAAGTTCTGAGCCGGAAGCTGCGGCTGGGATGTCTGAGTTTCCGCAGCGCCTTGGCTTCGATCTGACGAATGCGCTCTCGCGTGACGCTGAAACTCTGGCCCACTTCTTCAAGTGTGTGCTCGTTGCCGTCTTCCAGCCCGAACCGCAGGCGCACGATCTTTTCTTCACGCGGTGAAAGACTTTTGAGAATCTCCGCCGTTTGTTCGTGCAGGTTGATGTTGATCATCTGTTCGGAAGGCGATGCGGTGGCCTGGTCGACGATGAAATCGCCCAGGTGGGATTCTTCGTCTTCCCCGACGGGAGTTTCGAGCGACACCGGGTCCTGAGCGATACGCATCGCGCGGCGGATCTTGAGCAGTGGAACCTCCATGCGGTCGGATAGTTCTTCGCTGGTCGGCTCGCGGCCGAGTTCCTGCACAAGCGCGCGCGAGGTGCGGATCAGCTTGTTAATCGTTTCGATCATGTGGACGGGAATGCGGATCGTGCGAGCCTGATCGGCAATGGCGCGCGTGATGGCCTGGCGGACCCACCACGTGGCGTACGTGGAGAACTTATAACCACGGCGATATTCGAATTTTTCCACGGCCCGCATCAGCCCGATATTGCCCTCCTGAATGAGATCGAGAAACTGCAGGCCGCGGTTGTTGTATCTTTTGGCGATGCTCACCACCAGGCGGAGGTTGGCCTCAATCAGTTGCTGACGAGCGCCCTCCGCCATGCGATCCGCGCGATTCACCAGATCGAGCGCTCTGCGCAGTTCCGTGGCTCCGGTACCGTACCGCTCCTCCAGTTCGTGCATCGCGTCCGCGGCCTGGCGCTGTTCGCGGCGCAAATCGCGTAAAAGTTCCGCGGGCCCGCCGGCGGCCGCTTCGATGGCCCGCTGGCTTCGGGCGAGTTGAGTCTCCAATGGCCGCACCGCGTCGACCGCGGCGCGCAGTTTCGCAATCAACCGGCGGACGACAGCGTTCTGCAGGCGCAGCGCGCAGGTATTTTTCGAAATCGCAACCGCTATCCTCGCCAATTCCCAGCGCAGCCTTCGGTTCTGTTTTGGCTTGGTTTGTCTCGGCGCCGCCACCAGCTTCTGGCGGAGCTGCAAAAACTTACAGCGCAGCTGAATCAGCTCCCGGCAGGCAGACAGCAATTCGTCGGAACCCGCGCGATAGGTGTCGTCGGTGGGAATCGGATCGTTGAACTGCAGCACGTCCCGCGGAGAAAGGGCTCCGCAGCGGACTCCTTCCCCTAACTCGATAATTTCCTGAACCACGATGGGGCAGCGCGACAGAATGCGGCGGGTCTTGATTTGACCACGTTCGATGCGTATAGCAATTTCAATTTCGTTGTCGCGCGTCAGCAGCGGAACCGCACCCATTTCGCGGAGGTAGAGCCTTACGGGATCGTGCGTTTTGTCGAAGATATCGACTTCGGAAATCTCCTCCAGCTCGTCGAAGCGCGGCTCCTCCCGCTTGTCATCCTTGTCGTCGACGATAGCGGAATCGGCGGGAAATTCGTCGAACTCAGGCTTGAGCAGTTCGGCAACGTCTTCAAAAAGCGCAAAATTGTGCTCTCTGCTGACAAGTGCAAGTGGGTCAACGGCCTCGAATCTGTCTTCCGCCATTTAGTACAGCTCCCGTTACAGGCGTGAGAATTTGCCTTATTGTACACCTGATTCGCGCTGGGTATTGTCATGTTGTGACGCCAGCGGCGGGTTTGTTACAGGTGTTCAAGCTGGCGCATGAATTCGAGGGCCTCCTGAAGACGGCCTTCGCGTTCGGCCAGGCGAATGCGCGCTTTTAATTCGCCGCGAATGGATTCGCGCTCTTCGCGGCGAAAGGCGTCAATGCAGGCGAGCCCGTCCTCAAGCGAGGTTTCGGCGGCCGCGGCGTCGAGAACCGTGGCGTCGAGAACGATCGAGGCGAGGCGATCCTGCTCGGCCGGCGCGAGCCTTTGGTGCAGAGCGTTGAAATCGATCGGTTCGCCGGCGTCATGCATGGCTGTCAGGGCCAGATACAGAGGGGCGGCAGCGGCGCCGCGGAGGGCCGAGATCCCCCGCAGAGCTTCAATTAGTTGTGGCCGCGCCCCGTGATCCTTCAGCAGGAGAGGCAGAAGAATGTAGTCGGTTGCCTTTTTCGGATCCGCGCGCGGCGCTGAGGAAGGCTCCGCACGGTCGGCAGCCATCTTGCGGAAATGCTCGAGTACAAGGCCCGATTCCACACCGAGGTACGAGGCGAGATCGTTGGCGACTGAGACGCGCTCGAGCTTGTCGCTGAGGCCCTGAATGGCGGGCAGCAGAAATTTGAAAATGTCGACGCGCCCCTGCGGATCGCGCATGTTGAAACGGGCGCGCGCGCGATCCGCCAGCCAGTAGAAATAGGGCTTGGCGTTCGAGACCCGCTCGCGATAGGCTTCCACGCCGTGTTCGGCGCAGTATTCATCGGGGTCGAGACCGCCATCGAGTTCGACCACGCGCACGCGCATTGCTTCATCGAGCAGCAGCTTGATCGAGCGCTCCGAAGCCTTGGCGCCGGCGGCATCCGGATCGAAATTGAGATGCACGTTCTGCGAATGGCGCTTCATAGCGCGGATCTGTTCGGTGGTGAGAGAGGTGCCGCAGGTCGCCACTACTTCTGCAACACCGGCCTGGGTGGCGCCGATGGCATCCATGTACCCTTCGACGAGCACCACGCGATCGAACTGCATGGCGGCCTGTTTGGCGCGATTCAGGTTGTAAAGCACGTGCGACTTCTTATAGATCTCCGTTTCCGAGGAATTCAGGTATTTGGCCTTGTCTTCGGGGTCGAGGGCGCGGCCTCCGAAAGCAATAATTTTGCCCGATTCGCTGTGGATCGGAAACATGATCCGGTTGCGAAAGCGGTCGTAGAGCGTGCCGTCTTCACGGCGGCCCATCAGGCCCGAGGCTTCGATTTGCTCCGGCTTAAAACCCCGGCGCTCAAGCAGGCGCAGCAGCGTGCGTCCGCCGCTATCGGACAGCCCGATCTGGAACTGCTGCGCGGTGGCCTGCGTGACGCCGCGCTTCTTCAGATACTCACGCACCGGCGCCGCTTCCGCTTCCACCAGATTGCCGCGGAAATGTTCGGTCGCAATTTCGTGCATCTCGTACAAAGCGGCGCGCAGGCGGGTCTTGTCGTCGCCCGCCTGAGATTGCTTCGGCAGCGGAATGCCGTGCTGCTCGGCCAACTTTTTGAGAGCCTCCCAAAAGGTCAGGCTTTCAATCGCCATTACAAAGTTGAAGACATCACCCTTGGCATCGCAGCCGAAGCATTTGTAGAACTGATGATCGGCGTAGACCGAAAACGATGGCGTCTTTTCATTATGAAAAGGACAGAGGCCGGAGTAGCGATTTCCGAAGCGCCGCAGCCGCACCCAATCCTGAACGACACGGACAATATCGATCTGCGATTTGAGCTGTTGGGCGAAGTCCATCCGGAGGGGGGTTCGTTACCATTATCTATTGCCGGACGAAAATGATTGACGATCAGGATATCTACGCGCTCATCGGCGCAGTTAGCTTCGAAAGGCTGGTGGCGGCTTTTTACCGGCGCGTTCCCGCCGATGAAGTGCTGGGCCCGATGTATCCGGCGGACGATCTGGCGGGCGCCGAAGATCGATTGCGCGGGTTCCTGATCTTCCGGTTCGGGGGCCCGCGGCATTATCTCGACCAGCGCGGACATCCGCGCCTGCGGCTGCGGCATGCGCCGTTCGCCATCGACCAGACAGCGCGCGATCACTGGATGATGCTGATGACGCAGGCACTCGACGAGGTGCAATTGCCGAAGGAAGCGGATGAAGTGCTGCGCGAGTTTTTTCAATCGACCGCGACGTTTATGATGAACCGGTAATTTCGGTATTCCCGGCTGTCGGGAACGGCAAGCTCCGCAATCACCCCAGCATCTGAAGCAGCGCCTGGATGTAACCGAAGGCGAAGGCGAAAGCCTGCGCGCCGCCCTTGTCCCCGGGGATCTCCGGAACGTGATCGGGCATCAGCATGTATGGATAGCCGACCGCCTGATAGGTCCTGACGGCATCGATCATGTTGACGCTGCCGACATCCGGGAACGTTTCCTGAAAGTCGCCGAACTTGCCGTGGATGTTGCGGAAGTGAACGTTGAAAATCTTCTTGCGGGTCCCGAAATAGCGGATCACGTCGTGGATTTCCCTGTTCGGATCCTGCAGCATTTCCGAGATGGTCCCCTGGCAGAAATTCAGGCCATGATACGGACTTTCATGCATGGCAATGAACTTCTTCAACCCGGCGGGACTTCCCAGAACGGTATGCACGCCACGATAGCCCTGCGGCTCCGGCATACCGGGATCGTGAGGATGGCAGGCCATGCGAACCTTGACTTCGGTAGCGACGGGCACCACGCGCGAAAGGAAGTAGTCGATGCGTTCCCAGTAGGCGTCGGCGCTGACGGGACCGGCTTCCGTGAGTTTGTCTTTATCCGGTGCCCGCTCATAATTCCAGGTGCTGTAGGTGCTCTCGCCGCGCCCCGGCGTGCGCGCGATGCGGACCACACCGAGGATGCTCATGTTGTATTTGATCGCGGGGATGCCGACCCGCGCGCAGTTGCGGATCATCTGCTGGACCTGTTCGATCTGGCGGTCGCGCAGCGGACTTTCGCCCAGCATGATCGCGCCCATCAGCGCCTTCGCAATGTAAGCGGAGGGCAGCGGAATGGGCACCATGTCGAGCGTCAGGCCGTGTTTCTCGACGCGCTCACGCAGGCGTGACAGGCCGTCGACGGACCACTTTTCGTCGAGACTTGGCGAGATCTCTCCGCTGCAGATGTGGTTCACACCCAGCGACGACATGACGGAAAGCACTTCGTCTTTGTCGGAATGCTGCGTGCCCACATGCATGGTGGCTTTACGCGCGGGGGCGGCGGCTGGTGCCGCGAGGGCTTCGGGAGCGAGGGCGGCGGGGGCAAGCGCGAGCGCTCCGCCCGCAGTCTGGAAAAAACGGCGTCTGTCCATGTTGGTTCGCTGCATATCGGTCAACGTATATCAGAAATTGCCAGAGGGCGCAGGATGGTGGTCTGAATATTGGAAACGATCTCGGCATCGGACAGACCCGGTGTGCTGCGCAGCGCCAGCCATTCCGGATCCGCGGCGAAGGTCTTCCAAAGGCGTTCACGCGCGGCCAGATCGTCGAAGGCGAGCATGTAAGAGAGGTGCGGCAGGCGGCTGCCGATCAGCGCTTCCCCAAAGAATACGGGGTGCATTCCGAGCCGCTCGAAGATCTGCATTTCGCCATGGTTGAACATGTCGATTTTTTTCGCGAGCGAGGCTGCGTTGTTCGATTCGTAGGTTCGCAGCTCGAAGATGTGACCAGGTGATGAAGCGGGCGGAAGCCGCAATTCCGGCATCCCGCTGAAAGCGCGCAAAATGGTTCGATCATAGCGGACATAACCCACAGCCGATTCGTCGATCCGCTCCGCTTCGGCGAACGACGCATAAGTGAGCAGCATGAGGAGATACGGTCCGTTGCCGCCAATCACCGGATTGAAGAGGCCGACGTTCCCGGCAGTGGGGGGCCGGACTGTGGGCGCTGGGTTTTCCGAGTAGCCGTTGCGGAGCTGAAACTGGCGCAGTTCGTAATACTGCCGGCTGGGCATGTCAGGGTTGTGGGCACGTGTCCCCTACGCTCTGCAGCGAGCTGGGATTGATGCGGTCGCCTTTGGGATTTCTGATGAGGAAGCCCTTAGCCTCCACCTTGTGATCGCGCAGCGCTGTGGGCGGCGCACCGGTGTCGAGAAGCTGAAAGGAATGCGTAGCGAGCGGTTTGGCCCGCGCGGGATCGAGCTCAGCGGGAGTGACCGGGTTCGGATTTCTGGTCCGGATGGGCTCGGATGCCCTGGTCACAATCCACGATTTGTCGGGGCCCTGGATGAGGCAGCCCACCACTTCAACGAGCGAAAAATCCGGCACGGCTTCCGGGCCTTCTTTCGCTTCGACGCGAATGGCAGGGAGAGTGTCAAGGGTCAGGGCCTTGTCACCCGACGGGAAGCTGTTGGCCTCAAGCACCCAGGCCACGATATCGAGGTAGGCGCTGTCGCTCAGGCTCCCCGGTGCGTCGCGCGGCATGGTCTGTTTTACGATTTTGAAAAAGCTGTCGAGGGTGTCTTCCCGCCTTGAACACCGTAGACGGCCTTTCCGCGCGCAGCCTGGGGAGCGGAATAGACCCCGCTCCACACGGTTTCAGCGGCCGCGAATGGTGGCAAAAGCAGGACGATGAAGGCAGAGATTATGGCTCGCATCCAACCCTATCTTGCATCATGAGGCCTGTGTGGCACGGAGCCGGCGCGCGTAGCCGCCCTTTGAAAGACAATGGAGCCATGAACGGAATCCAGTACGTGACCGACGAGAAAGGGCTTAAGGTGGCTGTCCAGATCGACCTGAAAAAGTACCAGGCACTTTGGAATGACATTGAGGATGTGCTCGTATCCCGGTCGCGACGGAACGAAAAGCGGATTCCTCTCGAGAAGGTAAAGGCGGGCCTCGTAAAGACCGGCAAACTCGCGCGTGAGTAGCTATAGCATCGCCCTGACTGCCAGCGCGGAGAGAGAATTGAATGCCCTGCCCGCCAATGTGTAGCCCAAATTATTCCCCGCGTCGAAGGTCTGGCGGTATCGATGTGACACGCATAGCCCATCGCCGCAAAGTCTATGAATAGTTCGCGTCCGATGCAGGCAGGCGGGGGCCCCCCGATGATTGGCGCTTTATCGGCCCCTGGGTTGTCCCAGGTGAGTGCGGAAACGAGCGCGCGAGTGTTCAAAGTTCATTTCTCATTCCGGCGTATGCCGCTGGCGCGAACGGGCCGGCACTACGCCACCGAACGTGGGCGCCTGCGTCGAGTAACACCACGGAAGCTCGATCGGTATCCTTTCACCCAAGAACGGCGGGCCTCGCTCAATCTGCCCAGGGGCTTTGAGCGAAGCCCTGGTAATCGATCGCATAGATAAGCCGGGCGAAAGCTGCTTGCGTGTTCGCCCGATCACGCTATCGATTCGTTCATGCCTTTGAAAATCGCGTCGTACTGGCCTTTTTCGGCGGCAAAGCGCAGAGCCCTGACTCTCTCCACACAGATCTCGGTAGTGGTGGGCTGCGTTTTCAGAATCTCCATGACTTCGCCAATGAAAGCGCCGAGCGGCATGGCCCGGGGGTCAGAACCGCCGCTCATCAGATCTGTCGCGACATAGGGCGGGATCAACTCCAGAACTTCCGTGGCAGTCTGCCGCAGTTGATAGCGCAGTGACTGCGTCCAGGAGTGAAGTGCTGCCTTGGTGGCGCAGTATGTGGGCGTCATCGCCAGGGGGATGAACGCCAGGCCCGAGGAAACGTTCATGACAACGGAGCGGGGCTGCTTACGCAGCAAGGGAAGAAGAGCGGCGGTTAACCGGATGGGGCCCAGCAGATTGGTGGTAACGATAGCTTCCGCGTCGGCGGTATCGACCTGCGGCGCGGCCAGATTTTCGGCACGCATTATGCCCGCATTGTTGATCAGAACGTTGAGTGCCGGAAAATCGCCGGAAACGCGGGCGGCGAAGTCTCGGATTGCACCGGGGTCTTCGATATCCAGAACGGCGGAGACCATGCCGGGGTTGGCAGCCGTGGTTTCATCGAGAGCCTTCTGGCGGCGGCCCGCGATGATGACCTTGTTCCCGAGAGCGTGAAAGGATTCGGCCAGCGCCCGTCCGATGCCCGAGCCCCCTCCGGTGATGAGGATCGTATTGCCTGTGATGTTCATGTGCGTCGTCTGCCTTCAGGCGCTGTCGCGGAAGCGATGAATCATGCGCCTGTCTTTTTTGGATGGCTTTCCCGCCGGTAACGCTCCAGAATTCAGCATGGCTTTACGCTCGGCGGCAAGCCTGAGCCGCGATTCGCGGCTGGCATCGCTTTCCACATAGAGAGCCTGGGCGACCGTGGCGGGGCCACGAATTTCGCTGAGGCCAAGCACCTCAAGCTGAAACTCGCCGCCCTCGTTTTTAACGCGCAGCAGGTCACCAACGCGCACTTCGCGCGATGCTTTCGCCGGCTGCCCGCTCGATTCCACGCGGCCGAGCTCGCAGGCATGGGTGGCAAGAGAGCGGGTCTTGAAGAATCGCGCGGCCCAGAGCCACTTGTCGATCCTCAATCAGCTTCTCACGATCTCACGACAGCCTAATTGACGATGATCTCGGGGCAGGCGGCGTCCAGGAAAACCCGTTCCACGGCCAGGCAATAGAGTGCGACGGCGTAGTGAAAGTGTCCAGCTCTGCGCTCTTCATGAACCTCCCGCGTGGTCACCGCCCACGATGATTCGCCACGCTCAGCCTCGTAATGGACCTTGTCGAACGGCGTTCCCACGCGGAACGCAATGGTGAAGGGCCCCTGTTCACACGTCCATCTCACGGACTGACCGTGACGCAGCCGCTTGACCGATGGGTGATAGGAAAAATCGCCTTCGGGTGAAACGCTTATAGAGATGTGAGCAACCGTGGTCTTTTCCGCGTCCTTCTTTTCTTCATCCTGCATTTTTATAAGTTTTCCTTTTCAGTTGAGTCTTTTTTCGACAAGGGCGCGGAATAGAGGGTCCTTCCGCAGTCCGGCGAGCGGCGGTGCATGACTGATCTCAGGAAGATCATAACCCAGGTCAAGTGCCGCCTTCACCTCATGCAACGCGCGATCACGCTGGCGACCCTGTTCATACACAAGTGCGGCGCGGAAATGAACTGTTGCATTCGAGGGAGCGAAACGCAGCGCTTTTTCTATTTCCGAATCAGCCCGTTCCCGATCTTTCAGCGCCGCCCAATAAGTGGCGGCCTTCGCGCGAAGCTGCGGATCCCTGGGATTGACGTCAATCTCCTTTTGAATTAAACCGAGCGCGTGGCGAAAGGTCTCCGGGGCTTTATCGGACTGGCCGTTACTCCACCGGTAAGCATCCGCGAGGTTGCCCCACAACGTGGAATTCGCGGGGGTCAGAACAGTCGCCTTTTCAAAAGAGGCAATCGCGTCGTCGTAGCGGTCCGCAAGGTAATAGGATGTGCCCAGATTGCTCCACGCTCCCGCGGTTGGCTCGATCGAGATCGATTTCCGCAACTGGCGCGCGGCATCGTCCCAGCGGCCCATTTTGAGATACAGGCCTCCGAGATTGCTCCAGGCTTTGGCGTTATCCGGCGTCAGTTGAACCACCTGCATAAAATACGGCTCCGCCTCGGAATACTGTGCCTTGTTGAAATAAGAGACCCCGATCTGCTTCAGGGTGGTCCAGTCGTCGCTTCGCAGTTCCACGGCTTTGCGATAAGCCGATTGGGCGCGATCGCGCTGCCCGGCCGCGTCGTAGGTGCTCGCGAGCCCAAGCCACGCCTGAGCATTCAGCGGATCGAGCGTGAGCGCGGTCCGGAACTCGGCCTGCGCGGGCTCGTACTCGCCTTTGCCGGCGCGGATCATACCCATCGTGATGTGAACCGGCGCGAGCCCCGTGTTCAGAGCGACCGCCTTCGACGCGTACTCGAGAGCGAGGTCCATCGATTGGCTGTCTTTCAGCTCCTCGTAACGGCGCCAGTACGCCTCCGCCATGGCGGCAGACGCGAGCACATATTTGGGGTCGAGGGCAACAGAGCGGCTGAAGGCCTGAATCGCCTTATCGATGTTTTCCGGCCGGTCGTAGCGGCGCAGATTGCCCAGGCCTTTGATGTATTCCGCGTAGGCCGCGGGAACAGCCGTATTCCCGGCGAGGACGGCGCGTTTCGCCTCTGGCTTGAGGACGAACTCCAGCATCGCCGCCACCTTCGCCATGACGCCCTCCTGCAGGTCGGGAAGATCGGGAGCCTGGGTGTCGATGGTGGCGGTGCGCAGTTGTGTCACGGTGCGTGTATCCACGAGATTGATCAGGATATGAATCAGGCCGCCAGCGGCTCGCTCCACGCTGCCGGTAATGGCAAGATTGGCTCCCAGAGTCTGGCCCGCGGCCCGGGCGCTGGTGATGCCCTCTTTACGGACGTCGCTCGCCGGCACCACCACGAGCGCGCCGTGAAACTGCTCAAGCCGGGTGAGCGAATTACTGACCTCTTCGACCAGACCGTCGCAAAGCGCCTGATTGGCCGGATCGCCACCTACATTGGTGAAGAGCAGAACGGCAATTCGCTTATCCGCGGGGATGGGCCAGGGGTTCTGGCCGCGCCACCAAAAAGCGCTCAGCAGAGCGACCGCCATCAGACCAAGCACGGCAAGGGCGGCAAGAATGCGGCTGCGGGGTATCCGTTTTGGCCGTTTCAGGCTGGCAGGGACCAGACGGCCGGATTCAGTTTCGTCGCGAATCTCTTCAAGGGCGACTTTAAGATCGGCCGCGGTCTGGAAGCGGCGTTCGGGATCTTTGCGCAGGCAACGGGCGACAATGCGGTCGAGTTCCGCCGGCACGGAAGGAGAAACGGTGCTGGCCGGTTCGGGTTCCGATCGAAGAATCGCCGCGACCGTGGCGATACTGCTCGTCCCTTCGAAAGCGCGGCGCCCCGTGATCATCTCGTAAAGCACGGCGCCGAAAGCAAAGACGTCGGATCTGGCGTCCACGCTTTTGGCCTCCGCCTGCTCCGGCGACATATAAGCGGCGGTGCCGAGGATGGCGCCGACCACCGTGAGAGTGACGGCAGTTCCGCCGGCGATGCCGGAATCGGTGTGCCGCGTCAGCTTGGCGATACCGAAATCCAGCAGTTTGATCCGGCCTTCGTCATTGACCATGATGTTGCCGGGCTTGAGATCGCGGTGTACGACCCCCGCGGCATGTGCGTTGGCGAGTCCAGCGGCCATCTGCACGGCGTAGCGAAGCGCTTCGCGGGCCGGCATGGCGCGTTTATCGATCAGCTCGTCGAGTCTTTTGCCGGGCACATACTCCATCGCGATGAAGAGGTGCCCCTCGGCATCGCAGATGTCGTATACCGCGCAGATGTTCGAATGGTTGAGAGCCGAGAGAATGCGCGCTTCGGAGCGAAAGCGCTCGAGCGCCATCGCATCGCGCCTGACGCTTTCGAGCAGAAATTTCAGCGCGACAGTGCGCCCCAGCTGCAGGTCTTCGGCGCGAAAGACGACGCCCATGCCGCCCGAGCCGAGTCTCGATATGATGCGATACCGGTCATTCAGTGTCTGGCCGGGCAGGGGTTCCGGATAAGCAAGCTGCGGAGTTAGGGCCGCCTCGGGTGGAGGACTCTCGAACAGGCTGTCGACGTCGCGCCGCAGGCCGGCATCGTCACCGCAGGCAAGCGTCAGGAAATGTCCGCGCTGCGCGGCATCCAGCTGGAGAGCGGCGTAATAAATCCGCTGCGCGTGCTGCCGGAGTTCAGGCACCACGGGCGTTCCGTCGGGCAGGTTCTCGCCTCATATTCGAAGAGCGGGCCCGGACGCGGCGCCGGATTTTTCGACCGGGGCGTTTTGTTGGCGGCCTCGCAGGTTTCCAGTGTAGCGGCTATATTGTGGCTTTCACAAAAGCAGTTTGGATGAAGGTCGGGCCGGCCGTCTCCGGCATCTGTCCGGCAGCGTTCGCGCAATGCGGTCATCTGCGCTGCGCCGAGTGGCTTGAATCCGCGCGCGATTGCAAGATTTTGAGCGAGCACGATTGGGGAATCCGTGCCGCTGATGGTGACGGCGACCGGGAGGCTCATGGCATACCGAAGCCCTTCATCCGCCGTTATCGCGTCACGACGTCACCATTTCGCTGCCGCCGCCCAGGCTCTTCATGCCAAACGGCGCGCCCCCCCTGACGATTGGCTTCAGGCAGCACCGTCTGTTCGAAGCTGCGAAACGTGGCATCGAAGCAATTGAGGGGCATCTGCACGGTGTCGAAGGGAAAACCGTGGGAGAGTATTCTGAGGTGAATCGCGGGGTCTCTGTGGCCGGTGAAGCGGACGAAGCGCACTTTCCCCTGCCTTTTCGCTTCCGCCTGCGCCTCCGCCGCGCCGCCCGGAGCGAAGATCAGGCCGGGATCGTTGTAGTGAATAACTTCGTGAATCTTCCAGACATCTGGACGGCATCGAAGACGAAGCCCGTGCCGAGCATCTTCAGGTGTATCGCTGGATCGTTATCTGAGTAGCATCAGAGAAAATCGAGAGCCTTCGAACAGCCTTTACGCGGCGCCGTGTCATCGCGACACACCTCTGGCCCGCCCTGGTACGGGCCCAGCCGGAAGGTCTCGCACAGTCTGAATGGAATCAATTATTTAAAGGGATGAACCACTGGCCTGTGATTTGCTATTCTAAGTCCGAATTGTCGAAGTAAACAACCTGCCCTCTGCTGCAACACGCAGGTGCCGGGATGATGATCGTGACGCATGCTTTCGGGAGCGGCGTTGAAGTTAAAACGTTTATTATCCTAACGCTTGATAGGGTTGCAGCAGTAGGGGTTTTTTTTGCCCCACGCAAAAAAAAACGCTCCCCCCACGGCTCCGGGACTGAGCCATGAATGCAGGAGAGCGGTTTTTCGAAAATAAGTGAATTAATTCAGGCTACCCGGGCGTGACGCCCGTGTGTAAAGCTGTCGTTAATAATCGTACTGAGAAAAGCGCTGAGCAGAGTTCTGATTTCTTCCGAACCGTAGTTGGCGGGGAAAGCGGACCGCGATGCGAGAACCTGCTGGCGGGCGCCGCTTACCACCATCCCGACTATGGCCGACCTTAAAGGGAGAGAAGGCATGTGGCTGCGGATTTCGCCATTTTTCTCAGCTTCGGCAATCGCTTCATCGATTAACCGCAGAAAGCGGGCGTAACCCTCGCGCGCCGGTTCCTTCCGCGCGACATCTCGCATGCGGTGGCCCTCGAGAAGCAGGAGGGTCTTCAACTCTAAATCCTCGTCCAGACTCTCAAACACCGTTCCGGGAATGCAGCTCAGACGCGCGTTCAGATCGGTGGCGGCTTGAAAACAGGCTGCGAGCTTGTTATTAATCCGCTCCCAGCCTTCTGAAAAAATAGTCTCGAGCAGATTGGCCTTACCGCCGAAATGCTTCATCAGTTGCGATTCACTGGTGCCGGCGTTTCTGGCAATAACCGCAGTGCTGGTGTTGTCGTAGCCCAAAGTTGCAAAAAGGGTCTTCGCCGTTACCAAAATGCGGTTCCGTGAAGATTTCTCGTATAAAAAATCGTAGTGCTCCGGCTTATAAACAGGGCTCATCCGGTGTTGTAGCCTTTCACCGGATTCTATGCATTTAGAAGGCCAAGCCCGCGAAATTCAGTCGCGCCAACTCACCGGTTCCACTCGTGGAATTACGATTGTGAAGCAAATAGTACCTAAAACAAGGAATCCTGTCGTCACGACAAAGGCCCAATAGAAATGTCCGGTTTGCTGGATAATCCGTCCGGTCAGAGAAGGCGCGACGATGCCCGAAAGATTACCAACAAAGTTCTGACACCCCGTCCAGCGGCCGGCTGCAAGGGGCCCGGCCAGCGTCTGGGTGACCGCCCACAGATTCGAGGAATAAATGCCATAAGCGAAGCAGGCGAGACAGAGCAGAGCGAGAGATTTGACGGGGTCGTGCACTACGACCGCAAGCAGCATCACGGTGGAGAGGCCCAGACCCAGGCCGCAGAAGGTTTTGCGGACCAGCGTAGGGCTGGCGCCGCTCGAAATCCAGCGGTCGGACAAGAATCCGAAAGAAAGGGTCGACGCCCCTACGATCCACAGCGGCAAAGAGCCGAAGATGGCCATCTCATTCTGCGAGTAATGCAGCTCATCGCGGAAATAGGAGGGCATCCAGGTCAGGATGAAATACCACACGTAATTGCCACAAAACAAACCGAGAAACGAGCCCCACGCCGCGCGCTTCGAACAGATCTCACGGATGCTCGGGATCTTGCCGCT
>JBDUBZ010000021.1:0-20666 GCA_040003745.1 Terriglobia bacterium | reverse complement strand
GAACCTTTAACTCCAGCGCGGAAGACGCACAGACTGCCGTCCGGGATGAGCGGCTCCATAGAGCGCCCGACCACGCGAGCGACGAACATATCGGGGGTGAGGCGCAGATCGGCTACTCGCAGCCAGCCTTCCTGTTCACTGTCCATCGATTCGCCGAACTTTGTGGCCGCCGCCCGCAGACCGTAGAGAGGAAGATGACTCACGAAGGGCCGCACCATACTGTCGACGTATTCTTCGAACAGGCGATCGGCCGCGCGACCCGGATCGCCGGAAAAACTGATGGCGGTGCGGTCACTGATACGCAGGAAATGCGAGAGCGAATCTTCGAGAGAATCAAGCAGGCTGGATGCGCCAATTTCGCCGGCCTTATTGCGCAGATCCTGTTCGAGAAAGGCCAGGATGTCGCCCTCCTGTTCCTCGATGTCTTCGACGCCCGCCACTTCAGCGGCATCCCTTAAACGAGGAATGAGCCGGTCGCTGTCGTGATCCACAAACAGGATGCCCAGCGGCGAGGGAGCGCTGCCGGGCGGCGCGACTTCGAGAAGGCACCAGGCACCCTTTTTCTGTGGGTTTCTCCCGCGTGCGGCGCGGTTGTCGATGGATAGGACGGCGGCTGGCATGTTGGCTTAATTAGGCTGCGGCACTCCAAATGGGTAATAGCCCGACCTCGCGCGTATGGTCACGCTGGGCAGCGATGGCACGCTGACCCGAATGCGGCGGAACTGGCGGTCGACTGACTTTTCAGTCACGTCGGGGTAGTAGCGCATCACGTACTGCGTAGTGATCTCGCCCGAGATATCGGCTATCGCCTGGAAGATTGCCTTCGAAACCTCCGCGGTGTAGCCACCGGTCCCCACCGCGATCGCGTAGTTGCCCGCATCCGACGGCGTGGAAAGGTAACCGGAGATGTCTTTGTAGATGTTGTTGAGCGGGGTCACCACACGCCCGCCAGTCTGTTCGGTCAGCTGCACGAGGGTATCTTCGGAATCGGTGTGAAAGCCAAACGCGACCGTGCTGAGGGCGTAAACCGTCACCAGATTGCGCTGTGCGATCTCAATGACTTCCTTCAGCGTCTTCTTGCTGGCGTTATCGTGCCCGTCGCCGATGATTACGAGCACGCGCCGCGGCTCGAAAGGCTCGCCTTTCACGGTTTTGCGGCTGGTGCAGGCCATGTAAATGGCGTCATAGAGCGCTGAACCCCCGGCCGGTTTCATGCGGCGCAGTTTCTCCACCATTTTTTCGGAATCGCTGCTGGTGTCGGCGATCAGTTCGGCTTCGTTGCCGTAGGTGATCAGGTAGCCGCTGTATTGCTTTTCGCCCGGCAGAAGGTTGAGCATCAGCTCACTCGCCGCTTCCTGATATTTGGTCCAGTGGATGCGCATGCCGCTGCTTTGGTCGAGCAGGAACCCGATCACCACGGGCTGCTTTTGCTCGTGGCTGAAGAAGTCGATTTTTTGCTCGCGGCCCTCATCGAAGATGCGAAAATCGCTTTTCACCAAATTAGATACGAAGCGGCCCTTGTCGTCGGTGACGGTGACGGGAACAATAACCTCGTTTACCTGGGTTTTGAATTCCGGGACATCGGCTTTCGCCTGAGACTGCCCCGCCGGAGTTTGCACAGGCAACTTGGCAGGCACCTGCGCGGAAACCTGAGTAAGGGCCAGCGACGCCAGCAGGACGCAGGAGGCTGCGAGCGTTAACGGAGCGATGGGGCTGTTTGGCGGGCGAACCATGCGTTAGGTTCCAGTTTAACTGGTTTTGAGTGGAGCAGGGCCGGGGATTGCACGGTGGGGGGGAAGGTAAGAGGGGATTTTAAAAAGCAGACCCATTCGGCCGGGCTGGCTTCGAGCTTGCGGTGCTCCGCCAAAGGTGACTCAGGGTCCGCATGGGCGCGATCATCATGGTGCGTATCCATGCAGGGCCAGCTTCGGCGCCCGCGTCATTTCGTTCCTTTTAGTCCTTTTAGTTCCTTTTGACGGCTTCGCGGAAACTCCGCTCAGCGTTGTCGCCAGGATCGGTCGACACGGGGCCATCGCGCCAGAGCCAGCGCATCATGTCGGGCAGAATCATGCCGCCATATTTCTGGCCGTGCAGGTTCAGGCCCCACGAATAATTAACGTCGTAGCCCTTCTGCGTGAGTGCCTTCATGAGACGCACATTCTGAAAGAACCAGTCGCGCTTTTCGTCGTAGGCGCCGCCGCGGCCGATACCCCGATTGTCATTGCGGCCATCGCACAGGAACACGCGAATGGGCTTCTTTTCAGCGGCGAGCACGCGATCCGGATAAATGTAGCCGCCCTGCAGATTCACGAAGCTGCCGACGTTGCTCAGCACTTTGCGGAAATCGTTGGGGCGTTCCCACGCGACCGCGAAGGCGGCAATGGCGCCGGAGCTCGAACCGCCGATACCGTGCATGTCGGGGTCCTTCGAAATATTCCAGGTTTTGTTGAGCGCGGGCATCAGCTCTTCGGTGACGACGCGCGCGTATTTGTCGTCGGGTGTGTTGTATTCGATGCCGCGGTTGGTGGTGCCATCGCCCCAGCCCGTTGCGGGGGAGGGTTCGGCCTGCTCGGGCGTGCGGCCCGGATTGATGAAGACGCTCAGCATGACCGGGATCTCGCGGCGGTAGATGAGATTGTCGAGAACGTTTTGCGCGCGGAGGTCGCCGTTTTCATCCTTGAACGCCTGTCCGTCCTGAAAGACCATGAGAGCTGCGGGGATTTTCGGATCGTACTGAGCGGGAACGTAGACCCAATAGGTATGCTGCGTGCCGGGATAGGCCTGGCTCTGGATGTGGAAGGGGCCCTCAATCTGTCCTTTGGGAACGCCATCCTGCGGAAGCGAATCGGGGCCGAGGCGGTACTGCGAATTGGGATTTGCGGTGCCTGCGGGAAACTGGGGCGCTCTGCCTCCTCCTCCCTGCCTTCCGGCGCCTGGCTGGGCTGCGGGCGCGGCGGCTGGGGGCGCCTGAGCGAGAGCCACCACGGCGGCTCCGGCGATGGCCAGCGAAATGATGGTTATGGTCTTCTCGATGGGGTTTTGCATCTGCATTTACCTCTCTAAGGGGAGTCTTATGCCGTTCCCGATATACTCTATCTCAAAAGTTGTCGGACCCATGACGCGTTCCCCGCGTACAGCCGTTCCCGTGGAACAGGGTTGGCACGCCGAACTTTGGGAAACCCGTGCCGCTCGGCGCGCCTGTTGCGAAGCCCTCGGATTTATCGATAGCCTCGGGGCTTTACAACTGGGCCAATTCAATCGAGGTGAAGAAGTACTGCAGTTCCTGGGCGGCCGTTTCGGGCGCGTCCGATCCGTGGATGGCGTTGCGCTCGATGTTTTCCGCGTAGAGCTTGCGAACCGTGCCTTCCGCCGCGTTCGCCGGGTTGGTTGCGCCCATCACTTCACGCAGCTTTTTCACGGCGTCTGCGCGCTCGAGCGCCATTACGATCACCGGGCCTTCGGTCATGAATTTCACCAGACCGGAGAAGAAGGGGCGCTCTTTGTGGACCGCGTAGAAGCCTTCCGCCTGAGACTGGCTCAGTTTCAGCATGCGCAGGGCGAGGATGCGAAACCCATTGTCTTCGAGGAGCGACAGGATCTTTCCCGCTTTGCCGGACGCCACGGCATCCGGTTTAATGATTGAAAAAGTCTTTTCCATTTATTTTATTGAAGCCGTTCCTGAATTTTTTCGCCGATCTGGGCGGGGGATGAGCAGACGGTGATGCCCGCCGCTTCCATGGCTTTGATCTTGTCCGGCGCCGCGCCTGAGCCACCTGAGATGATCGCTCCCGCGTGTCCCATGCGGCGGCCTGGGGGGGCGGTCTGGCCCGCGATGAACCCCACGACGGGTTTCCTCACTTTCTCCCCGATGTACGCCGCGGCCGCTTCTTCCGCGCTGCCGCCGATCTCGCCGATCATCACGATGGCGTGTGTGTCGGGATCGGCGTCGAACATCTTAATCGCATCGAGAAACGTCGTCCCGATGATGGGATCGCCGCCGATTCCGATGCAGGTCGATTGGCCGATACCCAGTTTCGTCAGCTGCCCCACGGCTTCATAGGTCAGCGTGCCTGAGCGCGAAACGACTCCGACATTGCCTTCGAGATGGATATGTCCCGGCATAATTCCGATCTTGCATTTGCCGGGTGAAATCACTCCGGGGCAGTTCGGTCCGATGAGGCGGGAGTTTTTCGTCTTGAGATAGTTCCAGGCTTTCACCATGTCGACCACGGGGATGCCTTCGGTTATGCAGACGATCAGCTCGATACCCACGCTAGCCGCTTCCATGATGGAATCGGCGGCGAAGGGAGGCGGCACAAAGATTACCGTGGCGTTGGCCCCGGTCTCTCTCACCGCCTTTTCCATGGTATTGAAGACGGGGCGATCGAGATGCCAGGAGCCGCCCTTGCCGGGCGTGACTCCGCCCACCACCTCGGTGCCGTAAGCAATGGCCTGGCTTGCGTGGAAGGTTCCTTCGCGGCCCGTAAAGCCCTGGACAAGCAACCGCGTATTCTTATCGACGAGTACGCTCATTTCGCACCTCCAGCCAGCGCCACCACTTTTTCGGCGGCGTCCTTCATCCCATCGGCAACGGTGAAATTAAAGCCGGATTCTTCGAGGATCTTGCGCCCGGCCTCCACGTTGGTGCCTTCCATCCGGATGACGATCGGCACGGTGATGCCGAGTTCGCGGGCCGCGGATACTACACCGCCCGCCAGCGTATCGCAGCGCAGAATTCCGCCGAAGATATTGATCAGCACGGCTTTGACGCTGGCGTCGGAAAGCAGAATTCTGAAGGCATTGCGGATCTGTTCGGCATTCGCTCCGCCGCCCACGTCGAGGAAATTGGCGGCGCTGCCACCGGCGTACTGAATGATATCCATGGTGGCCATGGCCAGCCCCGCGCCATTCACCATACAGGCGATGTTGCCATCGAGCTTGATGTAGTTGAGGCCGAACTTCGACGCCTCGACTTCCAGCGGATCTTCTTCATTGAGGTCGCGCAGTTCCAGAAGGTCTTTATGCCGGAACATGGCGTTGTCGTCGAAGTTGACCTTGGCGTCGAGCGCGAAGACCTTGTTGTCTTTGGTGAGGATGAAAGGATTGATCTCGGCCAGGGTCGCATCCATTTCGAGGCAAGCCTTCGCGAGGGCCGACATTGCCTGGACTGCGGCCGCCAGGGCCGCCGTGGGGATGCCGATGCCGAACGCCAGGCGCCGCGCCTGATAGGGCAGCAGTCCCAGGCCGGGCTCGATGATTTCCTTTAGAATGGCGTCGGGGTTGCTCGCCGCCACCTCCTCGATCTCCATTCCGCCTGCCGCGGAGGCCATGAAGATCAGCTTGCCGGTGCCGCGATCGAGCACGATGCCGAGATAAAGCTCCTTATCGATGGGGAGGGTTTCTTCGATCAGGAGCCGCTGCACCACGCGGCCTTCGGGGCCGGTCTGGTGCGTGACCAGCGTCATCCCGAGAATCTTTTCAGCCAGCGCCGCGGCCTCATTGGCGTCTTTGGCGATTTTTACGCCACCGCCCTTGCCACGGCCCCCGGCGTGAATCTGGGCCTTCACGACGACGCTGCCGCCAAGAGCTTTAGCGGCAGCCTCCGCTTCGGCAACGGTGAACGCTACCTCCCCGCGAGGCACGGGGACATTGTATTTGGCCAGAATTGTTTTAGCCTGATACTCGTGAATTTTCATTGTGAGACAGGCTGCTACTATGCGAAATCAGCCCGGATTTTCAACTCTAACATGACCCCCGACCTGCTTCATGCCGTAGTGGAGGGCCGCTCCCTGAACGAGGAGGAGGCGGAATGCGCGATGCGGGCGCTGCTGGCCGGGGAGGCTGCGCCGGTTCTCACGGCGGCGTTTCTCACGGCGCTGCGAATGAAGGGCGAAACCGTGGAGGAACTGACGGGATTTGCGCGGGCGATGCGCGCCGTGGCGACGCCGCTGCCGATCGGAGACGATGTGCGGCCAGTGCTCGATACCTGTGGCACCGGGGGCAATGGAACGGCCACGTTTAACATTTCGACGGTTTGCGCTTTCGTGGTGGCGGGCGCCGGCGTGAGGGTGGCGAAACATGGCAATCGCTCGATCACGAGCCGTTGCGGCAGCGCCGATGTTCTCGAAGCTCTGGGGGTCCGCACTCAAGCCGGGCCGGAGGCAGTGGCTCGGGCCATCCGCGACGTGGGAATTGGATTTCTCTTCGCCCCGGCTTTTCATTCGGCGGTGAAGCATGTGCAGCCGGTGCGGCTGGAGCTGAAATTCCGCACGGCCTTTAATTACCTCGGTCCTTTGACGAATCCCGCGGGGGCGGAGATTCAGGTGAGCGGAACGTGGTCGGATGAAGCGGCCGGGAAGATAGCCGGCGCCATGGCAAGACTCGGGCTGCGGCGCGGCTATGTCGCGCATGGTTCGGATGGGCTGGGCGAGGTCACCATCACGGGTCCTTCGACGGTGTTCGAGGTCCGCGATGGGCAGGTGTCCCAAACGACGGTGACGCCCGAAGATTTCGGGCTGCGCGTGCAATCGGGAGAATCGCTGCAGGGCGGTGATGCGGAACGCAATCGAGCGATCGCGGAGGCGATCTTTGCCGGTGAGCGCGGAGGGCCGCGCGACATCGTTCTGGTGAATTCCGCACTGGCTCTTATTGTGGCTGGGAAGGCGTCGAGCTACAAGGACGGCGCGGCGCTGGCGGCGGAATCGATCGATTCCGGGGCGGCGCGGCTGAAGCTTATCGAACTGCGAAATGTGTAAGGATTTCGGGCAAATTCTGCGCGAAGGCCGACCGGGCGACCACGAGATCGCAACCGCTCTCTTCGGCCCTGCGCTTTAAATCGACGTTGACGTGGGAGACGAACCCGGCTATGCGGATGTCTTTGGTGGCCGGGTCGGCTTTGATCTGTTGAATCAGGCCGATGGGATCGAGCGCCGCGCAGTTCAGGTCAAAGATCATGAGCGCGGGGTTTGATTTCGCTTTTTCGAGAACCGTCTCGCGATCCTTGAGGAACTTCACGGTGAGACCCTGCGCTTTGGCGGAATCCATGATGCGAACCAGAAAGAACAGGTCCGTCATGACTGCAAAAACATTAGTGTCCGCCACTTATTTTGCGCCGGTCAGTTCGTCGACGATCTTCTGCGCTCCGTAGAGCTTCTTCAGGGCTTCAGTCATGCCATTGGTCGTCACCGCCACCGCGCGGTTGGCGGTGTCGTCATAAACGAAGTCGCCCACCAGGGATTCGATATTGCCATCGAAGATCAGTCCGACGATCTCTCCTTCCCGGTTAATCACCGGAGAGCCGGAATTGCCGCCGATGATGTCGTTGGTGGTCACGAAGTTCAGCGAAGTGGAGAGATCGAGTTTTTCTCTACCCTCGAGATATCGCGAGGGCAGCGCAAACGGGCCGTCGTTGTTAAAGCCCGTCGCGCGGTCGAAGAGCCCGTAGAAGGTCGTTTTGGGGGCGGCGATGGTTCCGTTCATGGGATACCCCGCCATTTTTCCGTAAGAGAGGCGCAGCGTAAACGTAGCATCCGGATAGGCGTTCTTGCCATAGGCCGCGAAGCGCGCCTTGCCCAGACTTTCCCCGGCTCGCTCTTCGACACTCTCTACGTTGTCCTCGGTCCATTTGATCATTTCGCGGCGCAGGGGATCGAGCCGCCGCTGCAGCACGATCATGGGATCGGTCGAGGCGGCCACCGCAGCTTCTCCGCCGTCGATCAACTGCTTGCGGACGGCTGCATCGATTAGCTTCGTCCCGCCAATCCAGGCTTCCGCGGCTTTCTGAGGCGTCCTGCCATCGAGCACAATTTTCAGGAACGGGTCGTTGGGCCCAAGCTCGGTAAGATTTGTTTCGAGCGCTCCGGCCATACGTGCGATTTCCATATCCTGATAGATGGGTGCGGGCGAAAGCAGCCGGTATTTTAGGGATTCGAGCTGGGCGTCATGGAACCCGGCGAGCCTCTGTCCATCTGGCTTTTTGACTTCAATCACGTAGTCGACGATGTTTGCCGCCAAAGTGGAAAGCTGTGAGTCTGTGCTGCGAAAATATTGCTCTTTAGCGCGGCTGGCAGCCTTTTTCTCAGCTGCTGCGATCTCATCCCAGGCTCCGGCGAATTCCCGCTTCCATTGGGGATTGGCATTCACCTTTGCACGAAAATCGTCCTCGCTTTTCTGCTTGGTCGCCATGACATTGGCATTCATCAAACCCTTGTAGCGGCCTTCGTAGGCCTTCACAGAATTCTGCAGACCGAAGATCTGCGTTGTGGCCTTACGTTCCTGCTCGGGACCGAGGGAGGAAAAGCGCTGGAGCGTAACGACGCGGCTTTTGAGCAGCTTGAGAATCGAGGGCTCGGTAAAATCGCGCTCACGAATCAACTGCGCCATGGTGTCGAGCCTCTGTGTCGAACCTGGATGCCCGGATACGAACGTCAGATCGCCATCTTTCGAGCCCAGCGGATTCCATTTCAGGAAATCTTTGGTCTCGAGCGGCTTGCCGTTTTCGTAGACGCGGAACAGCGCCATATCGAGGTCGTAGCGCGGATAGGTGAAGTTGTCGGGGTCGCCGCCGTAGAAAGCCGCCTGCTGTTCGGGCGCAAAAACGAGGCGCACGTCGGTGTATTTTTTATAGCGGTAGAGCCAATATTCGCCGCCCTGATAGAGCGTCACGACATCGGAACGCAGGCCGGTCTTGTCTGTGCTCTCTTTTTCGATGCCCGCGATGACAGACTTGCGCTCGGTGAACTGCTGCTCCGGCGTTTTCGCATTTATAAGCGCAGCCTGGACGCGCGGCGTCACGTTCTCCATGGACACAAGAACGTTCACTTCGAGATCGGGCGATTTCATCTCCGCGTCGGCGGTGGAGGCGTAGAAACCGTCTTTGACGTAATCGTGCTGGGCGGTCGAATTCTTCTGCAGTTGCCCGCGCGCGACGTGATGGTTCGTGAGCAGCAGGCCGTGGCCGCTTACAAAAGATCCGGATCCGCCGTCGTTGAGCCGTACACTCGAGAGCCGGATGTGATCGAGCCACGCCGGAGTGGGCGTGAAATGATATTTCTCCTGGAGCTGTTTCACCGGAGGATTGTCGAACGTCCACATGCCTTCGTCCGCGAGGATTGCGGCCGTCGGAATCAGGGCCAGGGCGAGCACTATATGCAGGTTCACTTCTTTTATAGTACTGAAATTTTGGCTGCGTGAACTTTGCCTTGCAAAGCGCTTCAGGCGCGCCTATACTTCCAGTATGTCCGCCGTTCGGCCCATCCGGCCCGAGCCTTCTGAACCGCTTGGCCTGCACACGCAGGCGATGGACAATCTGCGTTTCATCCGTAACACCATTGAGAGCGCCGGCTCTTTTACGGCAGTCCCGGGAGTTGGCGGTATATTGATGGGCGCCACGGCGCTTTTTGCCGCGTTTGCGGCACATCTGAGTAAGAGCCCGCGGGCCTGGCTCGCGATCTGGAGTGGCGAAGCTTTGCTGGCGGTTGCCATCGGCCTCGCGTTCTCGTATCGCAAAGCCGCGCGCAACAGCAGTACTCTGCTCTCCCGGCCTTTTCGGAGATTCGCTCTGGCCATGATGCCTTCCGTGTTCGTCGGTGCGCTGTTGACGACGGTGCTGTATCGGGCTGGGTCCCCCGGCATGATGCCGGCTTTGTGGCTCCTTTTATATGGCGCGGGTGTGTCGTCGAGCGGCGCATTTTCGGTTCGTGTGGTGCCGATCATGGGAATCTCGTTTTTGGCGCTGGGTGCGGTCGCGGCTTTCTCTCCGGCCTCATGGGCGGACGCTCTGATGGCTGCGGGATTTGGCGGGCTTCACATTGTGTTCGGATTTCTGATTGCGAGGAATTACGGTGGCTAAATCGGCATTTGCACTGAAGCACGCTCCCGAGGGGCCGCAGGAAGTTCCGGCAGGCGCCGGAGCGCGGTCGCTTGATCGCATCATCCATGAACGGCTCCGGCTCGGCATTGTCAGCGCATTGTCTGTGAACGCCATTCTGACGTTCCGGGAGCTCAAAGGCATTCTCGCGACGACTGATGGCAACCTCAGCGTGCATGCCCGCAAGCTTGAGGAAGCGGGTTATGTTTCGTGCGAAAAGAAGTTCGAAGGGCGCTTGCCGCGCAGTGAATACCGGTTGACCGAGAAAGGCCGCGCCGCGTTGAACGACTATCTTACGCACATGGAAGCTTTGATTCGGGCGACGCGAAGGCAATAAAAAAAATTTGAGCTTATACTTTATGATACAAAGTGCATTGCACGTGGCCGCGATCATGGATGGGAACGGCAGGTGGGCCGCTAAACAGGGCCTGCCAGGAACCGCGGGGCACGTTGCGGGGGCTGAGGCCCTGCGCGTCGTGGTGGAGGCCGCCCCTGCGCTGGGCATCGGGGTGCTTACGGTGTACGCATTCTCCTCCGACAACTGGGCACGGCCGGATGATGAGGTCAATGCGCTGATGGATTTGCTGGCAACCTATCTGGACGACGAGACTCCCAGTCTGATTGCCGCGGGTGTGCGCGTCTCCGTGATTGGGCGGCGCGACCGGTTACCGCCTGCGCTGGTGAGCGCTATCGAATTCGCGGAAGGGTATACGCGCGACTGCACGCGATTGCATCTTCGGCTGGCGGTGGATTACTCGGCGCGGGATCAGATTTTGCGGGCGTCGCAATCGGCGAGCCCGGAAGAATCGCTGAGCCGGAGTCTGCCGGTGGATTTGCTGATCCGTACCGGCGGCGAGCAGCGTTTGAGCGATTTCCTGCTTTGGGAATGCGCCTACGCGGAGCTGATTTTCACCAAATGCATGTGGCCGGAATTCGATGCGAACTGTCTGGGGAAGGCGCTCGATGAATTTCACCATCGGGAGCGGCGCTTCGGCACCTGAGCCGCCGACGGGGTGTCCGGTAAAATCGGAGTTCCCTATGCCTTTTTCCCGATGAGTGCCGGTCGCTTCATTACATTCGAAGGTATCGATGGTTGCGGCAAGACCACGCAGATGCGGCTGCTTGCCGCCTCGCTGCGGGGTGAGGGGCGTCAGGTGGTGGAAACGGTGGAGCCGGGCGGGACCGAGATTGGCCGCCAGATCCGGCGCATTCTGCTCGATCCGGCGAACACGGATATCCATGCCCGCACCGAACTGCTGCTTTATTTTGCCAGCCGGGCGCAGAATGTGGAAGAAGTTATCCGCCCCTCGCTTGCCGAAGGCGCCCTGGTTCTGTGCGACCGCTTTACCGATTCCACGCTGGTTTATCAGGGCTGCGGGCGGGGCCTCGATTCCGGGATCGTAATTGAACTCGACCGCGTGGCGTGTCAGGGCCTGAAGCCCGACGTTACTTTTCTCATCGATATCGACCTCGCCACCAGCCTGGGACGCGCGCGGCGCCGCAATCAGCGCGCGGGTCCGGAGGAATCGCGTATCGATGAAGAAAGCGCCGCTTTTCACGAACGGGTGCGGCGCGGTTATCTCGCGCTCGCCGCCGCCGAGCCGGATCGTTTCGTCGTGATCGATGGCCGGGCCTCGATTGCGGAAGTGGCGGCCCGTATTCAGGAGGCGCTTGCCGCCTGTGTTTGAAAATTTCTGGGGCAACCGGTACGCGCAGAAGACACTCGCGGGCATGATCGAGAGCGAACGCATTCCGCAGACGCTTTTGTTCGCCGGTCTGGAAGGGCTGGGCAAAGCCACGCTTGCGCGGCGCTTCGCGGCTCGCGTGCTGGGCGGCGCGGACAAAATCGAGCTCGACGATCTGAGCCTGCCCGCTAACGACGCTGTCGTCGCGACCCGCGAAAAGCTGCCAGCGGAAAAGCGTAATGAGGACCCGCTGGTCTTCGCGTCGCATCCGGACTTCCAGACTTTTCCGCCCGATGGTCCTCTGCGCCAGCTCAGCATCCCGCAAATGCGTTTGCTGAAGGAGCGCGCGCAGTTCAAACCGCTGAAGGGTTCGCGCCGCGTGTTTCTGATCGACCATGCCGACCGTGCCGGGGAACAGGCCGCCAATTCTCTGCTTAAAACGCTCGAAGAGCCGCCCGATCACATGATTCTGATCATGACGGCGGAGAACGTATACGATTTGCTGCCGACTATTCGCTCGCGGTCGGTGATTGTAGACTTCTCGCCTTTAACGAACGGCGATATGCAGGCGTTTGCCGGTGCGCGTGGACTTAAAGATCCGGAGCGACGCATTGCGCTTTCGGGAGGAAGCCCGGGACTGGCCGCAACGCTGGATATCGAACTGTTTGAGAAGCGCCGCGCATCTATGCTCGCGTTGTTGAAGGCGGGTGCCGGAACCGCTTCTTATGGTGCATGGCTGCCGATCGCGGAGGCGCTGGGGCGGGGAAAGAGCGAGAAGCTGGAAATGTATCTTAAGCTGCTTTATGAGCTTTTGCGGGATATCACTCTGCTGCGCGAAGGCGGCCCGGCGATCCGTAACGCCGATCTTCGGAGAGAACTGAGCGCTCTGGCCGACAAGGTGTCGCGGACGTGGATTCTTAACGCGGTTAAGGGTGTGGACGAGATTGCAGGGCTGCTGCGGCGGAATATCCAGAAGAACATCGCGCTCGATGGGCTGTTGATGCGGCTCCGGTCCGTGAATGAATGACCGCTCAGAGCTGTCTGGATTGTGGCGCGCCGGATTGCGCCGCCATCCGCGCGACGCGTATTGTGTGCAGCACCCGAGCTATGTGGCTTCGGCGAAATCGCTGGACGCGCACCTGTGCGGTCTGGCCGGGACATTCCCGGGCAAGGCCGGCAGACTTCAGACCGGAACGAGTCGCTGTATAAGAGAAAGACGCCGGTAAAGTTTTGCGTTTGCGCGTCGGAGGGTTGTTCAGAATGGCCCTCGCACGGGCTTACCGGGTCAGAACTCGCCGCACGTCCCGAAGGAGTCGGCGGCCGGCGACATAAGCGGCGCCATAAGCGGTAAACATGCGGTCCAGCGGAAAAGCTCCGCGCAAATAGTAAGTATCGATGCGGGGCAGGTCCATTCTTTCGGCGGTGGATGGCAGCCACCCCAAAGCCGTTCCCACCGCAAGGTCGAAATGACGTTCGGCGATCTTCCGAACTTGTGGCGAAGAAGCACCGTAGGGATAAGCGAACCAGCGCACCGGCTTCCCCAGCCTTTGTTCGATCTCGTCCTTCGATGAATGCATCTCGGCGTCGCTGTCAGCGGGGGTAAGGAGGCTCAGGTCTGGATGTGTCGCGGTATGTGCACCTATGGTGATGGCAGGTGGCAGTTCTGCAAGATCTTTCCAGCTAAGGAGCGGCAGCATGGGAATGCCATTCGCTGGTTGACTGGGCCAGTTGTTGAACTTCCCGCAGAACTTGCTTACAACAAATATCGTGGCGGGAAAGTTATACCGGTGGAGAAGCGGCAGGGCGTGCGGGGCGAGGTTAGCAAAACCATCGTCGAAGGTGATGGCCACAGAACCCGGGCGCTGCAGAACCTGATCGAGCGGGAGAACGGGAATGCCCGACGCCGCGAGAAATTCCATCTGGCGGCGAAAAACATCCGGTGGCGTTGAAATTACAGAGCCGGACTCGTCAAGAGAGTGCCAGGTGAGGATCGATGACCGCCCAGGGGTCATCGGACCGGCGGTTTCGCTTTGGCGGCTGAACCCGGCAGGGGTTCGGTGCTCTTAAGGTGGCCAAGTTTCGATTTGACTACGGCGATCATGAAGGCCAGTCCGCTCGAAAGAAAATAGAGTAAATGAAAGGGTATCGCGGCCAGTGCAAAAAGTTTTCCACGCTGCCCTGCGAGAAACATATAAAACTGGGTGTTCAACGCGACCAGAACGGTAAACCCGATCAGGAACACAGTACCCAGGCGATGCAGAGGCAGCAAGAGCCATACCGCGCCGATTACGAGCAAACAGCAGGCGCCCACTACTATTCCGGTGCGCTGGTTCCACACACTCAACGGATAAGTGTATCTGTGCCTCGCAAAGAGGGCAATCCAGCACAGCAGGACCATGAAAAAAATCAGCTTGAGATGGCTGATATAAGAAAGGACTGCGATGGTAGCCATCAGGATCACCATGAGCGTGGTGATCACCCGATGATCCTTTTTCGAACACTCCAGCCAGTAATAAGAGAGCAGAATGAAAAAAGTGACGAACAGCGGAACCAGGAAGTAAACCCCGCGGCTGACCGCCAGATAAGCGCCAAGGGAGCCCAGGGTGAACACGAGGCTCACGCTGATTCGCTGGCTGACACGCAGATTGAGGTCGTTCGGCATCTTGCCCGACCGAAGTACCAGCTCAGCCCACGGCAGCGCCCGATATAAAAAATCGGCCTTAATCATGCTGCGCATGCTCCAGCGCTTCAGGTGCTTGGCGCGAATGGAAGGGCTGAGCGCGAGCTTTCGGCCTCCGCCGGACATACGGTATCCGAGCTCAATGTCTTCGATGGCGGCGGCGTGATAGCTCACATCGAAGCCTCCGAATTCCATAAAAACATGCTTCCGGATGGCGCCGCAACCCGTCCAGAACGTGGTCGCTTCCCGGTTTGAGTGCTGGTGCACGAAACAGTGCATCAGGTTTCGGTACTGCGACATGAAGTTCGGCGCCGATGGATCTTCGTCATAAGAACCCATCACGGCATCGAGTTCGGGATCGGCTGCGAACTCCGCCGCCACCTTCGATAACGTTTCGGGATAGACCGCGACATCGGAATCGATAAAGAGAAGAATCGTGCCCTTCGCAGCCTCTGCGCCGATGTTACGCGCCCGCGCCGGACCGCAGCGCCCTTCAGTAGACAAAACCGTTGCGCCGTGACGCTTTGCGATGGCGACGGAATCGTCGGTCGAGCCATCGTCCACCACAATGCACTCGAGAGGAGGGTCTTCGGAAAAACCGAGCAGCGTCAGCGCACGATCCAGATGATCGCCACCGTTATAGACCGGGATTATCACGGACAATTGCTGGTCCATATCGTGGCTCAATGTACGCTATTCTACGCTTCTTAGAACGACCCTTATTGTACTCTGCATCACCGCCTGCCATCAAGCGAATTCGGTAATCGGGTACGGGGGTACGGTTACAATCGCTTTCATGGTTACCGCTCAAGCGGCTACACAGCCAGGCCATTGGAAAAATTCCCGAATCGCCGGTCGAATCACGGAAATCGACGGGCTTCGCGGCTTCGCGATTCTTCTCGTCCTGTTCTACCATTACGTGACGCCGATCGGGGCTCCGCGGCTGCCGGGGTGGTCCCTTGTCACGCAAGGCAGCAGGATGTTCTGGAGCGGCGTCGACTTGTTTTTTGTTCTCTCGGGATTCCTTATCGCCGGCATTCTGCTCGATTCCGCGAGGTCTCCGAACTACTTTAAAACCTTTTATCTGCGACGCATACACCGTATCTTTGCCCTGTATTACATCTGGGTTGCACCCTTTTACCTGGGCGTCTGGCTGGATCTCGACCGAAAGCTGGGCACCTTTCTATTCCGCGGCTCCGTGTCTCTTTGGATGTATCCTCTTTTTCTACAGAACAACGCACCGCTCTGGTTCAACGCGGAATTGCCTGGCTGGATGGCGATGTCGTGGTCGCTTGCGGTTGAAGAGCAATTTTATCTCATTCTGCCCGCTGTCATTCGCGTAGTAAACCGCGTTTCTCTGGCGTGGATTTGCGGCTCCGTGATTGTGCTTTCTCCTGTCTACCGGACCTTCCTGGTGGCGGGGAATCCGCAATTGAATCCGGGCTGGACGTTCGCAACGCTGGCAAGGCTCGATGGCCTGGCCATGGGCATCGCAGTGGCACTGCTGGTTCGGGATAAGAGCTGCTGGACATGGATCATCGGGCACGGCCAGGCGCTCAGGGCCGTGGGCATCATTTCGCTTCCCGTATTTTTTCTCCTGACTTACTTTGCGACCACGCAAGTATCTATGGCGGCCTACGGATTTTCACTCATCGCCCTGATTTGCGCGGTGCTGCTGTTGCTCGGCATCAGTCAGCCGGACTCGGGTTTTTCCGCCGTGTTGCGGGCACCCTTGCTGCGCTACTTCGGAAGAATTTCATTTGCGGTTTATATCGTGCACCAGGGCGTTCACGGAATGCTGATGGATGGTCTGATACCGGCCTGGTCCGCACATTTGAGTTCCCTGCGCATGATCACGGTCACGATACTGAGCCTGGCGGTGACGCTCGCTCTGGCGGAAATCTCATGGCGCTTTATGGAAAGCAAGCTGATCCGGCGGGCGCACGTCAGATACAAATATTGACGGGGCGGGGTACTGTTCTCAGGCCGTTTCGCCGACCCAGATCCAGACCCGGCCATGGGGATCGACCGGACCCGGCTTCCACTGTCTTACTTGTGTGAATCTGCGCATCACCCGTTCGGTCTGTTGCATGAAATCGGGCCTGTTGTATGGATCCGGAGCCACCAGGATAATCCGAACGGGAGCGGATGACACCAGCGGAGCCGTTGAATAGTAATTGGCCCCGTCTTTTCCGTGCGTTTGCGCCAGGGGAACAAAAAAGGTTGCGAGGGGCAGCAGGCGGCCGCCGAATTCGAGCATAGTATCGGTACCGAAGGCGCGATCGCTGTAAACTGCGGGCACCACAACATCGCTCGGGCTGTGAATCAACGACTTCACCCGCTCGTCGATGTCACGCGTGCCATATTTCGATAAGTCGGTGTTCCAGAGTTCGGCTGCGCCGGTTTCGTAATGCGGCGAATGAACCACCACCCAGAACAGGCGGCCCCACATAACAGGGATCCAGAGAAACAGGAGAATCTGAGAGACAGCGGTCGCCGCAAGAGCCAGTCGGGCCGGCCGGGGAATGCCAATTTCAGTGGCATTCTCCGCGAGCAGTACAAAGATCAACAGCTCAAACAAAATCCAGTAAGGCTCGCAACAACGGCCAAGGGCATAGCTGAAACGCAGGCCTGCTACAAAGCTCAGGGCAGGGAACCCGACGAGCGGAACAACGGCGGCGAGGATGGTGACATTGCGGATATAGCCCCGCGGCCGGCGAGCCATGAGAAAGAGGAATGTGGCCAGCAGGATAAGACCGGGCGTCCGCACCAGCCAGGCGCGCGCGTTCGGGTAGTTCATCGGCGGAGTGGGCCCCAACTGCGCAGCGCCGGGTTGTGCCGCAAACAGGATGGTGCTGGCGCCGAAGGCGGTCTCCGCAAGGAGTTCACCCATCCTGGCGGCGGTTCGCGGCGGGCTGAAATGCGCAGAGGTTTCGACGAAATCCGAACCGCTGATGCTGTAGTTCCAGGCTTTCAGCCCGAGAACGGGGGCGAGGAAAGCGATAGCGTAAAGCAGCAGGGCGCCGGCGAACGGGGCCGCCCGCTTCCATTGAAAGCCACGAACCTGCTCGAGGACAACTGCACAGAGAATTGCAATGCTAAGAAAAATCCCCGAGTATTTCAGCCAGTAAACCGCCCCCAGCGCTATCGACAACAGAATCGTGCCGACGACAATTTTTCGCATTGCTCCGCTTAGGGGAACAGCGAGAGGCAGCGCCGCCATCAGGAGCCACGGAGCCACGGCGAATATGATCTGGTCTCCGGCCCCGGTCTTCGACATGGTGCCGGTCCTGAGGCAATAGAGCGCCGCGCAGACGATTCCAGCCATGCGCCAGCGCCCTTTAAGGCCCACCAGAGAACTCATCCGCACCCATCCGAGTGTTCCCATGAGCGACAGGAACAGCGCGATGAGCCGCCCGGCCATTCCAACGGAGAGGCCCGCTTTGAAGGCGACTGCGAACAAGGCTGTCCAACTGGGGGACCAGGCGGTCAGGGGAGAGATTACATCTTTCGACAGATCGCGCGGATTGACGAGGCGAACGGTATTGAAAACGGCATTGTAGTGATCCACATATTGCCGCGCACTCAGCGCCTGATAACCAGTGTCCGAAAGAACCGAATAGGGCCGCACCAGCCAAAACCCAAAGCAGACCGCTATCAGAGCGACCGCCACCGCATAGTATTTGAAATCGCCCGTAAGCGGCGAATGCAAGCCGCGATCACTCTCACATGCGGGAGCTTTGGCGGTCATCGAGTTCAACTCGCAATGTTAGCGCGGATTGGACGAAAAAACGATTGTTACAGGTTTTGTCTGAAGACCGCCCGGAAAATCGACGGTGTAAGTCTGACCGCTCTGCGCAACCTGCTGGTCCGCATGCCATGTCCCGGGCATCGTCAGCATGCGGCGCCCCGCCTGGTTACCGCTGAGGGTCCACACGACCCGGCCCGATTGCAACGCGACTTCCTGGGGGCCACCCGCGACTCGCAAGCCAAATGCGGACTGTTCCGAATTGTCGTAAACCGTAAGGACCTTCAGGCCTGTGGCTCGGCTGTATTGTGCGGCCGCATCGCTGAAGCACGTGGTATCGCCATTCTGTACGATCTCGATGCCACAGGGCTTTTGCTCCACGGCGTGGGTCACGGGCGATCGCTTCGGATACGGCAGCAGAATGGTGGCAAACGACGAGCCGGCATGTACGCGCAGAATGTGCTGGGTTTCGGCAAAGGCTCTGGCGTTGGCGGCTTGGAATTCGCTGGATTCGCGCGACGATTGGCATCCATGTCCCCAGTCGCCGATGAAAAACTTCTGCGAAGCATCGCCAGGTAAAAGGTAAAGATCCCAGTCGATGCCACCCGAAGCGTGCTTCGGCCAGTTCACTCCGGTGAAGGCGAAGCGCTGCAGCCCGGCGGCCAGGTCGTGCACTTCGCCGCCCGAGGGCAGTTGTCCAGGCACCCTCTGACAACCGGCGCTGAAGCGCGGGACCGGATTCACGAGCCCGGCCGGCGTGTTGACCGGCCCCGCAGCCATCATGTTCCAGGTCAGAGTCTTGCCCGCGGCTGCGCCGGGTCCGGCGAACGTGTCTTTAACGTAAATCACCGGGAAGCTGGAATTAAACGCCATGGTGCGTACGCTTCGGGTCCACTGGGTGCCGCCGTCGGCGACGAAGGTTCCAACCGCAACAGTGGAACTGGGGAATGATGCAAACTCCGTGTTGGTGGGATTCTTCAGGAGGCCTCCTTCCGTGAGGCTGGCGTTATCCACATTCCAGGGGCGCTTGAGCTCGCTGTCCCAGACCACGGAATTGTGCATAAATCTCCCGGGCGTAGCTGGAGAATAGAGGTTGGCATTCCAGTCGATCGACAGCGGCGCGCCATCGGCGTAAATCGACACCTGTCCATCGTCATTGTGCCGATGCCCGCCCGGGGAGTAGTAGCCGCCGTCGATAAACCACAGCGCAGTCTCGTTCGTGGTTCCGAAACCGAAGCGCTCCACCGCGTGATAGCCGGGAACATTAGTGCTCGCAAGATGCGGGGGAATCGCGGGGACGGAAGGATCGATTACCGCGAGTGTGGTCACGAACTGAGAGTCTTCGGTGAGGCGGGTCGGAGCGTTCGATTGCAGCCAGGCCCACATGAGATTCCCGGCGACCGTGGGATTCACGGAGTACATGGCAGTGGCGAGCATGCCGGTGCGGACGTTCGCTTCCGTATTCCCGTCGCCGTTGCTGTAACCCTTTCGCAGATTGCCGAACCGCGGCTCGGGCGGCGTTTGCGTAGACAATTCCCAGTTGGCATACGCCACCCACTTTGGGTCCGACATGGACAATACGCCGGATTTCGAAAACGCCATGTAATTTAGAATCAGGGGCTGAAAAAACGCATTCTGGTAGTGCGTGGAAGCGCTCGCCGCGCCTGTCGGGCTGAAGTATTGTTTGAAATCGGCGATCGGATATGTGAGCGCCTGGGCGAGGTGGGCGGCAAGGAAAGGTTGTGACGGCGCCGATGCCACGGATTGCGCGCGGTACTGCAGATACTGCTGCACCTGGTTGGTCAGGCCGTAACCTTCTCCGCTGTCATTGTCGATGGGAAACCAGTCGTTGTCCCAGAACACGCTCCCGAACAGGGCCAGAGCGGCTTTGGCAATCTTCTTCTGTTCAGGCGTCGTGCTCCCATCCATAAGGATGGCGTTGAGCACTGCGCTCTCGGGCGAAGTCTGGAGGCCCAGTTCGTAGTAGCCGATGCGGGGACTGAAGTGGCCTTCTCCGACGGCGAGCGAGACCGAAAGGTACCGGGCGAGGCCAATCGCTGAGTCAAGGGCCTTTTGCACGGCGGCGCTGTTCCCGCCCCTCCACAGCGCGAGCAGGTTGCGGCCCCACACGGATGTTTCCGATGAAGAGAGAAGCTTGAAGTAACAATCCACAGACCCGCATTCGGCTGAGCCGTTCCTGACTCCGGCGATCAGCTGCCCGGCTCCCTTCGGGGACAGATACATCCATTTCCAGCCGCCCGGGGGATCCGGATACTCCAGTTGATATGTGTACAGGCGCGAGAGATTGATTCCGTCGAGAGAACATTGCTCGGTTACCAGCGGCTGGTGCGCAGTCGTGGCAAGCACGTCGGCCCGTGTGCCGGTCCATATCGCCCAGTTGCGGTGTATGAGCGCCGCCACCCGGCCATCGGGCCCGCGCAACAGATTCTCAACTTCTATCCCGGCGTCTTTCTGGCCTGTGATCCAATGCTTGTCGCTGCTGTACAAGCCGGGCATCGACGGCCCGATCGCCGCGTAGATCTGCTTCGACGGGCGCCCCGTGTAAATACCGAAGACAGGAGAGGCGGGCCCGCCCGAAGAGTTGTAAGCCATTAGGTAATATCCCGCCGAATGCGCCGCCGGCGCATAGTTGGTCATCAGCTTTCGATAGTTATGAGCGTCGCA
>JBDUBZ010000257.1:0-6141 GCA_040003745.1 Terriglobia bacterium | reverse complement strand
GCCGAGGTGATCAGTCACGAAGGGCTGTTCATCGATCTGCACGATCATCTTCCGCCGGAGATTATTTATGAGCGGGAACTACTGATCTGCAGGCTCTGATCCGCAGGCTGCAGCGCGATAAAAATGGGGCGGACGCCGAAAGCGCCGCCCCATTTTTTATTACAGTTGAACTACCCCGCCAGACGAGTTTCCAGGTAACGCGAGCGCACCGCTGGCGCCGGTATCCCACTGGGAAAAGGCGCGCGAATTATCGCAGTCTTTGCGCGCGGGGCTCATCGCCCGCGGCGACTTCGGCCGCACCCGCGAGGGCAAACAAAATGAAAGCCACAGGTATTCGCTGAATGGGGTAATCGACAAAGCAATGACAAAACACGATGGCAATCCCGGCGCCCCACACGGACCGCAAACCCCGACTGGAAGCTCTGAGAACGAACCACAACATAAGGAAGAACATGGGAGCACCCCCCTCAACGGCCCACTGAGCCCAGTCATTATGCGCCTGGTTCGCGTAGAGCCCATCGTCGAAGAGCGTGAAAGCGGGATAAGCCGTCGCCCAGTTGCCAAGGCCCACGCCAACAAGAGGTCGCGCTTTGACCATCTGCACCGAAGAATAGAGGAATTCACGGCGGCCGGCGTAGGGATCCGTCATCTGGAATTTCTTCAGTAAGGCAGAGGGGCCCGCCGCGAGGATCAAAAGAACAATCGCCACTCCGGCGAAGGCAAGGGGACGGCCGGGGTGAACTGCCGTCCGACCGCGCTTCCACATCAGCAGAGCGGGCACCAGCAGGAGTTCGATCGTGGAGAGGACGAATCCGGCGCGCGACGCGGTAGCGACTACGGACATATAAAGGACAGCCGCCATGACAGCGTAGTATTCGCTTCGGACTGCGTCAGTAAGGGCGTAGAACAGCGCAATGGGAAGCAGCAGCTCAATGAACGCGGCGTACTGATTGTTGTAGACGAACGGGCCGAAGGCGATGCCCGGGTAGTCGGTGGTGAAGAACCAGAACACCTTTCCATCGGACGTAAATGCCTGCAGGAACGAAATAGCGCTCACGGCGACGCCAAAAAACAGCAGGCCTTTGAGAAAAAAATCGCGGTCTTCGGCACGATTCAGAAACTGGATGGCGGCAAACATAGCCGCAAGGTTCGCCGCCCAGTACAGGACTAAGACCCAAGTCTGGTAGGGATAGACGGAGAAGCCCCCGGCCGCCTGAACCGCGCCCCAGAGGACCACCGCGCCCATCGGCAACAGAATCGGCTTCCACCGGAGGGTCCATCGGCCAGCGGCGGCGCCAGCCAGCCACGCCATTGCCAGAGAGAAGATGAGAATCTCAGGCAGCGCAGTAGCCCAGCGAACCCTCAACCACATAACGGACACCCCTGCGGCGATGCCTGCCAGGAGCCAGACCGCGGAGAGCTTTTTCATCGGGAAATCCGCGAAGTGAGCTCGCGCACCATAAGTGTTCCCTGCCAGCGCACCGATCCGGGCGGGCGAATATAGCGAAGCATCAGGCGGGCGGCATTGTTTCCGGCGGAGTCGAAGCGAAAAGTCGCGGTAGTCCATTCGGAAGAGGCCTGGAAGTCTTCCGATCTGGCCAGAATCGCGCCGGCGGCGGGAGGCGCAATCTCCCAGTGGACACCGACCGAGGAAGTGCGGTCGCTGCCGGAGACTTTGTATTGATACTCAAGCGTGTAGTGCTGTCCGGCAGCCAGGGGAATTGGCTGCCAGAGCAGAAAACAGTTTTCAGGCTGCCCCCCGGACAGTGTGACCTCGAGACCTTCGGAGCCGCCCGGGAACTGCGCTGAGACGCCTTCGACAGGGTCGGCGCGCCAGTCGAATCCGGTTTCAGCAGGGGTCCACGAAAAATCACCATTTGTTATCAACTGCCCCTCGGCTGGCGCGAGAGCCTTGTGGTGAAGCAGTCCGCGCGCGCAGAGTGTGTTCCAGACAGCGACAGCCGCGGGCATCTCCTTTTCCATCGCGTGATTACACCATGCAAGCAGGGCCGGCACATCCTTCGCCTGTGCGGTTCGTGCGACCTGCAGGGCGAGCGGACCTGTGCCATTCGCACGCCCGTCATTTGTCAGGAAGACCAGGAATTGCGCAGCTACGTCCGACCGCGAAGGAAGCACGGCGGCGGTGGCGCGCCAGTCGGAATCCATATTAAGCGCCAGGCGGAAGATGGCGCTCACGTCGTCATAGCTGATTTCGAGAGCGCGGCGAGTCCAGCGCCAGAACTCCCGTGAATTGTTGCGGCGGAAGTAGAAATTCATTAAGGCCCACGGGGGATCGAATTTCCGGTCGACGCGATCGGCCTCAAGAAGTTCACGTTCGGCATCCTGGTATTTGCCCTGCACCTCGTGAAAGAAGCTGAGCCGGATCCAGTAACGGGCATTTCTGGGACTCAGCTTCGTCGCCGAAATGAACTCCGATGTCGGGTCGTAACCGAGACCTTCGAGGTGCTCCCCCAGCAGTTCGCGATACTCGGCGTTGCCCTTTTCAAGCAAGACCGCCCGCTGAACGGAATTCAGAGTGTTGTCCTGAAAAAGCAAATCTGCCCATGCCTGACGACCCGCATGCCAGGCGGCAAATGCCAGTGCCGCGAACAAAGCGCCCGCCAAAATCCGCGAAAGGAAGCGATTCACCGTGGCCGGACTTCCGATACTTGTATTCCAGAGACCGGATGAAGCACAGTATCAGCATATGACTTCGGCATTCGACGCGATCGTCATCGGAACCGGGCAGGCTGGCCCATCGGTGGCGCGGCGCTTCGCGGGCGCGGGCATGAAGGTCGCCATTATCGAAAGAAAGCTGTTCGGGGGAACGTGCGTCAACACCGGCTGCATTCCGACCAAAGCCATGGTGGCAAGCGCCTACGCGGCGCATATGGTCCGGCGCGCGGGCGACTATGGACTGCGTCTGAGCGGGGCAGTGACTGTCGACATGCCGGCCGTAAAGGCGCGCAAAGACGAGATTTCAGGGGCCTCGCGAATGGGACTGGAGGCCAGTCTCAGGGACTTGAAAAACTGCACGGTCATTCAGGGGCACGCACGATTTGAATCCGCTCGCGAGGTCAGTGCCGACGGTGAGCGCCTTAGTGCCGGCAAAATCTTTATCAATGTGGGTGCGCGGGCCATCACGCCGGAGATCCCCGGTTTGACCGGGATTCCCTGGCTGAACAACAGCTCGATGATGGGCGTGGACTTTGTCCCCGGGCATCTGATCGTTGTCGGAGGAAGTTATATCGGCCTCGAATTCGCGCAAATGTTCCGGCGATTCGGAAGCGAAGTTACGATCGTCGAGCATGGTCCGCGCCTGATCGGACGGGAGGACGAGGATGTAACAACGGCTGTTCGGGAAATTATCGAGGGCGAGGGAATCCACGTTTACCTCAACACTCATTGTGTCGGCGTTTCCGGCGGCACGGGAGATGTGAAGGCGCGGCTAAGGCCGGGGAACGACAAGCGGGAATTCACGATCGACGGAACTCACTTGCTGCTGGCGACCGGGAGGCGGCCCAACACCGGCGACCTGGGGCTCGAAGCGGCGGGCGTGCGCACTGACGAGCATGGGTATATAACCGTTGACGACGAACTGCACACCACGGCCGACGGGATCTGGGCGCTGGGCGATTGCAATGGAAAAGGCGCGTTCACCCATACGTCGTGGAACGATGGCGAAATCGTGACGGCGAACCTTCTCGATGGCGATTCCCGCCGTGTCAGCGACCGGATTCCAGCCTATGCGCTCTACATCGATCCGCCGCTCGGCCGTGTGGGGATGACTGACACGGAAGTCCGGAAGAGCGGGCGGAAGGCTTTGGTGGGCAAGCGCCTCATGACGAAAGTGGGCCGGGCGGTGGAAAAAGGTGAGACGCAGGGCTTCATGAAGGTTGTGATCGATGCCGAGACGCGTCACATCCTTGGCGCCGCGATTCTGGGCACGGGGGGCGATGAAGTGGTTCACTCAATCCTCGATACTATGTACGCGAAAGCGCCGTATACGGTTATCCAGAGAGCGGTGCACATTCACCCTACCGTGTCTGAACTTGTACCCACGATGCTTGGCGACCTTCATCCGCTCGGCGATGCGTCCTGAAACATGACGAAGCACGCGATCCGGTCGTGCTGTGCGCCGTGCCCGGAAGCCGCAGCGACGGGCCGACTGATCGACAGCGAGACCTCGCCGAGCCGGGGAGACAACGACCTATAGCCGTATGTTCTGGCTGCGCGAAGGTGGCTGACAGACCCGGATTTCTCTCTCGTCACGGTCGATCCTGGCTCATATGCGGGCCGGGATCGTGAGTGAGGTAGTGTGAAAGGCGTGGGAAATTCATACCAAAGCAGAGCATCCCGCAATAAGTTACGCGGTCCGTTCCCAACCGGTATTTCATTTCTGGCGGCTGGATGAATTCTCCTATCTACCAAGGTGACCCGCCCGCCCTTTCTGAACCAAAGGCACCGTCGCACCGCGAACAACGCATGGCAGGCGCGGCCGCGGTGTTGCTGGCTTTGTTTTACCTGGTATCCAGCATCTACATTGCGGCTCACCGCCCCTTGTGGTTCGATGAGATCGTAACCGTGCTGTTTGCCCGGCTGCCTAACATTGTCACCATCTGGAAAGCGGTCAAACATGTGGATCCGTGGGGAATGCCGCCGGCCTACTACGCTCTGATCCATGTGTTCCAGGGTCTGCCGGGAAGAGCGGAGATAACAGCCCGCGTTCCATCCAGTCTGGCTGTCGCCGCGGGCCTTTTGATTACGTTCGATTGCACGCGGCGGCTTACAAACGGGTTACACGGTCTGATCGCACTTACCTTTCTGACCTGCTCCTTCCTCCCCTATTACGGGTTCGAGGCGAGATCCTACGGCATCTGCTTCATGCTCGCGTCATTATCGTTCTGGGTGTGGTGTCATACCAGGGAAGCCAGCCGACTCTCAGCTGCTGTATACGGCGGGTTGTTTTTCTGCGCGTTCATGATGCATCCGTACACAGCCCTGGGCATCGTCCCTTATGGGCTTTACGATTTCGTCCGGCGATCGCCGGGGCGGCTGGTGTCCTATAAAACAATCGCGGGAGTGGCCGGTATCTTCTGTGGTGCGGCGCTGCTGTCGGTCGATATGATCGCTGCGAGTTCCGGTCCGAGAACTTTCTCCGGCCAGCACCCATCGCCGGCCGCGCTCGGAGAGGCGTTTTCTCAAATCTTTCCCAGTGGCTTATTTTTGATATCTGCCGCGATAGTCTGGATTATTTTGACAAGTAGAGGAAACGAAGCGCTTTCGACACCTCCTGCGCGGCCCGCGGAACGGCTGGGCTGGTTATTCCTGATAATCCCTTTCGCGGGATTTCTCCTGGCGGAGGCAGTAACGAAGGCGTTCGTCGCGCGCTACTTCATTGGTATTCTCCCGGGTATTGCGGTTGCGGCCAGCTGCCTCCTTTCGCGATACGGCCGCGGTAACATTTTCGGCGCGGCGGGTATTTTTGTAGCCCTCACCGCAATAGGTTTGACGGAACAGATCAACCTGATGCGGCACCCGAAATCGATCGATCCATCCGGCCAGCAGACGCAGGCGAGGCAAATCCTGGACCTTGAGGGCACGCTGCTGGGTGAACACAAACAATTCATTCTGATCACCGGGACGTTGCTGTATATGGAAACCGAATACTATTCAAAAGATCCCGAGGTATATCGGTTTCTTGCCACCGACGATCCGACAAACCGAATGCCTGTTTACTTCTCGGAGTACTACCCTTCCTTAAAGACCTGGAGTCTTGACGATTTAAAGAAGCACGCACGCGAAACGGCTGTGGTCTCGTTTAAGCCCGACGTTATAGAGGCGCTGAAAAACGAGGGCTTAAGCGCGCAAACCCGGTTTGACAGACCCTTCCGCGTCACGTATTTTCAGTAGCCGTCCGGCTAACATAGGTTCAATGTCCACCCGCTCAACAAGTCCTCGTCAAAGGCTCCTGTGCCCTGATCTGTGGGCTCGGCGACCTGAAGGACCAGGTTCCGGGTTGCCGGCATGTGGCTGTAGACATTCGCGACCCAAAACATGACGCAGCTTTTGCGGGTGTGTTCTTACGAGGACCGTCCGGACGCGATGGACAGCGTGATCCTGATGGGCGAGTCTTTGTGC
>JBDUBZ010000256.1:0-6166 GCA_040003745.1 Terriglobia bacterium | reverse complement strand
AAGAATCAAGGACGCACTACGGCGAGATAGCTTCGAAACTGCTGCCCGGGAAAAACGTCAAGCCGAATGGTCCAGCCAGGACCTTTGCTCCCAACGCCGCCGCCTGAGCCGCGATCTTATCCGCACTTTGCACCTGGATGCACAGATTCCAGTGTGGCGGAACGCCCATATTGACTTCGTAGCCGCGTTGAGTCGGGCTGGCTATTTGTGGTATGTACGGATGATAAGTAAACTTGTTACGAACGGCTGAACGCAACCGGTGGAACCACCACATTAGCCGAACGGCCGTTATAAAAGCGAATGAAATTCGTAGCTTAGCTGTGGCACATGGCGTGCATTGAGGACGAAGGAGGGTGAAAAACATGAAAAGACTTGTTACGGCAATGTTCGCCGGTGTATTGTTGACTGCTTCCGGCTTTGCAGCCGATCGCGACGACAAAGCGCAACATATGGACCCCTATATGGTAGGTCCACAGGGTGAGAGCCAACTCATCAAGGAAGTGCGCCATCAATTGGTGATGCTTCCCTACTACGGTATTTTTGACGATCTGGGTTTTACGGTAAACGGCGGCACCGTTACGTTGGTGGGGGCAGTCACACGTCCCACACTCAAATCGGACGCGGGAAATGTCGTGAAGCGGATCGAGGGCGTTACCAATGTGGTCAATAACATTGAGGTGCTGCCTCTTTCTCCCGACGACGACCGTATCCGGATGGCTACCTATCGTGCGATTTACGGCGATCCGGCGCTGGCCGACCGCTATGGTTATCGCGCCCTGCCGTCGATTCATATCATCGTGCGGAATGGGCATGTGCGGCTGGAAGGCGTGGTAGCGAATTCGGGCGATAAAAACATCGCCGGAATTCGAGCCAACGGTGTTTCAGGCGCATTCTCGGTTGAGAACGCGCTGAGAGTCGAAGGCAAGTAAGAATCACACCAGTAGCAAGCCCGGGCCGGAAATGCCTTTCCGGCCCGGGAAACAAATCCGTCGATAATCTCTTTTGGGCCGCGTCAAGTTAACCGAGGGCGAAGTCGGCACACCGTTCTGGATTTGCGCGAAACAGGTCGTTGGACCGTCCTACGTTGGATCGGTCCTGGATGAATAAGCGCGTGGGGACCGGCTTTCGGCCCGTGCTCTGCGCAGCGGGCCGAGAGGCAGTCTGGTTAGGTAAGTTAAACGACCTTGCGGACGATCAAAAAGAAAATCAGCCAGACGATTAGAAAAACGAAGAAAAGCACCTTCGCGATTCCTATAGCCGCTCCCGCGATCCCGGTGAATCCAAGAAGCCCCGCGATGAGGGCAATGACGAGAAATATCAGTGACCAGTGCAACATGCCGATAGGTGCTGCAATTTTTAAGCCAACTTAACGAATCGATTCGCTCCGAACTGGATTTGACGACGGCGGGATACCGAAGAAATCCCAGGCCAGCAATACGGAAAAGCCCTGAATGCGCGAATCAGTTCATCAGCTTACGAATGTTGTCATGTATCTTGCGATGATAAACTTTATTATATGATGGGCTTATTTGTACGCCTTTTTGCCTGTGGTTTCGCGTTGTGCTCCTGGGCCTCTCTGGCGGTGGCGCAAACGCCGGGGCAATCCGAATTCGTGCAACAATGCGGCTTCTGCCACGGGCGCGATGCGGGCGGCGGAGGCGAGGATGGACCCGACCTGACCCGCTCGAAACTCGTCGCCGAAGACGTAAATGGGGATAAAATCGGGCCCGTTGTAAGGAATGGCCGGCCGGGAACGGCAATGCCCCGCTTCACCGTCGGCGATAGTGAACTGACCGCTCTTGTAACTTATATCCACGCGCAGAAGACCCTCGCGGACTCGCAGAATGGGCAGCGCAAAGGGGTCGACGCCTCCGACCTTCAGACCGGTAATGTGGAAGCCGGCCGCCAGTATTTCAACGGCGCGGGCAAGTGCAACGCCTGTCATTCCCCCACCGGCGATCTGGCCGGTTTCGCCGACCGGTTTGAAGGCCTTAAGCTCATGCAGCGCTTTCTCTATCCCCGTGGCGCCAAGGTGAAGTTGACGATAACTTTGGCTTCCGGGCAGACCATCACGGGCACTCGTGAGTTTCAGGATGAATTCTACGTCGGGTTGAAAGACGCTGCGGGGACCTATCACTCCTGGCCAGCCAACAAGGTAAAGGTGAAGGTGGACGACCCCTCCCAGGCGCATGTGGATCAGCTTGCAAAATACACAGACGACGACATGCACAACCTCATGGCTTACCTGCAAACGCTGAAAAAAGGGGGCGACAAGAAATGAAGACGCCACACCTTATCGCGGCGGTCGGCCTTGCCGCCGGCCTCGCCTTCGCCCAGGGCACCAACCCCGCCATGCTTCTCAAGCCTCCAGCCGATGCCTGGCCGGCCTATCACGGCGACTACTCGGGCAAACGGCACAGCTCACTCACGCAGATCACGCCTGAAAACGTGAACCGTCTGGCCCTTTCCTGGGCCTTCCAGACGGGTCAGAACCAGTCCATCAAAGCATCTCCGCTGCTTGTCGACGGGGTGTTGTATTTCTCCGTCACAGACAATGTCTGGGCGGTGGATGCGCGTTCCGGTCATCAGCTCTGGCACTACACCTACCCCGCCAACAAGGGCTTCCACATTGGCTCGCGCGGCGTTTCCATGTATGGCGAGCTGCTCTATTTCATGACGCCCGACGCGCATCTGATCTGCCTGAACGCGAAAGACGGCACCGTGCGCTGGAACGTCGCCGTGGCCGATTCCGAAAAGGGTTACTGGACCACCATGTCGCCTATGATCATCCGCAATCACGTGATTGTCGGGGTCTCGGGCGATTTCGATAATCTCACCGGATTCCTGAAATCCGTCGATCCCGAGACGGGCAAAACGCAGTGGCGCTGGGATAGCACACCGCCCGTCGGAACGCCCAACGCGACCTCCGGTGGCATGACGTGGATGACAGGCACTTACGATCCCGACCTGAACCAGCTCTACTGGGGAACCGGTAATCCCACCCCGGTGCTCACTGGGGTCAACCGGCCTGGCGACAACCTGTACACCTGCAGCATCGTCTCGCTTAATCCCGACACCGGAAAGGTGAATTGGCATTTCCAGGCGTCTCCGCACGATACACACGACTGGGACGCGGTCGAGATCCCGGTGCTGGTGGACGCGCCCTTCAAAGGCCTGCCGCGCAAGATGCTCATGCAGGCTTCGCGCAACGGATACTTCTTCGTTCTCGACCGCACCACCGGTGAAAATCTGCTGACGGCGCCTTTCGGCCCGGTGAACTGGGCCATGGGAATCGACAAGCTCGGCCGCCCCATCCCCAATCCGGCGAAGGAGCCTGCTCGCGATGGACGCCTGGTTGCCCCCAACGAAGGCGGTCTTACCAACTATCGTTCGCCCAGCTTTGATCCGAAGACCGGCCTGTTCATCGTGAACTCGAAGTGGGGCTATGGAATCTATTTCGCCAAGCCCGCCGACGGCACCTTTGGGTGGGCCGGCGCCGATTACGATGTCTGGAACAAGAGCGTACTTGAAGCCATCGATTACCAGTCCGGCAAAAATCGATGGACGCATGAACTGGGCGAGGGCACGGCGGGCGCCGGCGTGCTGACAACAGAGTCCGGCATCCTGTTTACCGGCGACGTCAGCGGCAATGTGCTGGCCCTGCGCACCAGCGATGGCAAGACGCTGTGGCATGCTGGCCAGGGAGGCAACATGCAGAGTTCACCGATTACCTATGAACTGGATGGACGCCAGTACGTACTGACCAGCGCCGGCGGCGTGATGTTTGCGTGGGCCTTGCCGCTGTGAGAGACCCCGAAGTGATTGAGGCGGAGCTCGTGGAAATTTCGGGCCTCGCCGAAGATGAGCTCAAATTCGACCGCATTGTGGCATGGTGCGCGACCCATCCCGATGAGATTCCATTCGCCTTTCGCATGCTGATGGACGCTCGCGCGGCCCGCCACAAATCAGGCTCGTCTTAAAGGGCGACCCGCTCCGCGGCCTTTCGCAAATCCGCCGTAAACCTCGCACGCTCTTCCGCCGCGAGCGCCCGATCCGGCATGCGCAGCAGGAATGACGGATGCACAGTCACCATCGCTTCCTTCGCCAGGTGGTGTGGAAGAAACTGCCCGCGCTCGGCCTGCACGCGGACAGCGCGGCCCATCACGCTTTGAGCCGCGGTAGCTCCCAGACAGACCACCAGACGCGGACGGATCACCTTCAGTTCTTCTTCGAACCAGGGTCGGCACGCCGCTATCTCGGGACCGCGGGGTGTGGCGTGGATGCGCCGCTTTCCGCGCTCCGTAAACTTGAAATGCTTCACGGCGTTCGTAAGATACACATCTTCCCGATGGATGCCGGCAGCCTCGAGCGCGGCATTCAGGACGTCACCCGCGGGCCCCACGAAAGGTCTGCCTTCTATGTCCTCGCGATCGCCCGGCTGCTCACCCACCAGCACCAGGCGCGCATCCTTCGGCCCTTCCCCAAAGACAGTTTGCGTCGCGTGACGATAGAGGTCGCAGCCTTCGCAATGCCTGGCGGCTTCGCGCAGCACCGCTAAAGATCGGGTCTTTGGCACGAACGGCGCTGCCGATTGCACCTGTTCCATATGCTCCACTCGAGTGCCGGATTCCGCGACCAATCCGGAAATCAGCGCCGCTTCCGGCAGCGTCGCCCAATGACGGACCGGCAGCTCTTTGATCATAGCCGCGGTATTTAAACGCGCGGGGTTGAAAGTAGCAGCGTAGTAGGTACACCAAAGCCCTTCCAGTTCATCCTCCGAGGGTGCTTCGGACCTCGGCACGCCCGGACCGAAACGAAGCTGCCGCAGATCCCAGTAGACGCTCTCATCGGGCGTAAGGATGGCCCACTTCATGGAGCCGAAACGCCGCACGAAGAAAGCGGCGTTGATATGCACGATGCGATGATCGGGCCGGAACCATGCGACGTACTCGTCTCCGCCGTCGCCAACCGTTTTTCGAAAGCGCACGAACGCATGCATCTTATGGATGTCGCGGCGAACAGCCTTCTCCATCCGCCGGAACTCAACCACATCGGGGTCGGACTCGATTTCCATGAGGTACCGCTCACCCCTGGTGATGCGAAAGAAAATTCTGTAGAGCACGCGCCAGGGCTCCGGGTCGCGGTGGCAGGCGACCACCTTCGCTTCATCCATCAATACGGCAGGAACCCGTCGAGACCTGCCGGCGTTATCCACTGCATCTGAGCTCGGTGAGTCGGCGAAAAGGCCGGAAAGAGCCGGGGTCGTAGTCCATACGATGCTTGCCGGTTCGACGTGCTTTGCGAGCAAGGGCCTTGCCGCCCTGCGCCAGCCTTCCCATGTTCCATCGAAGGCGGCTTCGATCACAACTCGCCGGTGCGCGCGGTCTGAACCGCTTCGAACAAATGCAACTGTTGGGGCCGCCGCAGTTCGGCTGCTATTTTTGCGCTTAACTTTTCCGCGCCGGCTGGGCCCGTATCGGCCGTGAGCAGAAACGGCCGCAATTTTTCGATGCGCGCCCGCAGTCTCCGCAAATCCTCCAGCGTCACTTTGTGAAACCGCCGGATCTTCACAATCCTGTCGACATTCCGAACTCCCAGGCCTGGCACGCGCAGCAGCGCCTCTCGCGACGCCGCATTTACATCCACGGGGAAGAAATCGCGATTGCGAAGCGCCCACGCGAGCTTCGGATCGTGGTCCAGCGAAAGATTGCCGTCCGCTTCGGTCACCAGCTCCTTCGCGTCGAATGCATAAAATCGCATCAGCCAGTCCGCCTGATAGAGCCTGTGCTCACGCACCAGCGGAGGCCTGTCATTCAGCAGCCCCGGCGCGGAATGTTGAATCGGACTGAACCCCGAGTAGTAGACGCGCTTCAAATCATGCGTCGCGTAGAGCTCGGAAGACTTATCGAGAATGTCACGATCGGTGCTGGCCGTCGCGCCTACGATCATCTGCGTCGTTTGCCCGGCGGGTGCGAAAAAGGGTTTAGCGCCGTTCCGTCGGGTTTTATCTTTCGCAGCGAGCAACCGGTCATGAATGTCGGCCATGCTCCGCTCGATTACGGCATGTGTCTTTGCCGGTGCGAGCTGGACCAGATCCGAAGGCAGCGCCAGCTCGATATTGGCGCTGAGGCGGTCCGCATATTTTCCGGCAAGCGCCAGTGCATCG
>JBDUBZ010000255.1:0-6190 GCA_040003745.1 Terriglobia bacterium | reverse complement strand
GCGCATTGAGACCGGACACACTCAGGATCGGTGCTGCCAGGAGCACTATGAGCCGGCCTTCCGGATTGCGGTCATCGTTAAGCGGTGTATGAGCGAATGTGAAACAGCCAGAAGTTGCCGGATCGGTCGATGGTCTCGACGCCCCACGCATCCGGATGGCGAGCCATATCGAGTCCGATTTCCGCAAATGCGTCACCGGCGACGGAGATCAGCAGGTAGCGATACCCGGCGCGGCGCATCCACGCGGTGGCGTCCCGTCGGATATCGATGCAGCACTGCGTGCGATCGATGGAGGGATCGACTCGCTCCCAGGCGCCCGATTGAGCAGCCGCTTCCAGTTTCGGGCGAACGTATCCCGGCCATAGCAGGAGATCGACGCCGCTGGCGGTGCGTTTCATAGGAACGATGAGGGATTGTCCCTCGGCCAGCGATTGCCAGCGGCTGGCAGGGCTGTCGGCAAACGTCAGATTCCCTCGCGCCGTAATGCGCAGCGATGCGAATCGCCCGGCTTCCGTGCGCAACGAAAGAAGTTTCGCACTGCTGCCACGGCTGACAAGGGCGAAGTTCAGCGCATCCGTCACACGGCTGGCGAGCGTGGATTGCCAGAAGAAGAGCATTTGCCGGGGTACGTAAGACTCCGGCAGCGACGCGCAGACAAAAACTCTCGCGTTCAAGGGGGTGTTGCGTACGATCATGCGCCCCAGCACGTAGCGCTGCAGGTTTTGGCGTAGATAGTCGTCTTCGGGCACGATTCGGAGAGCCGCCTTCAGCGGCACATCGCGGATTCTCCATTCGCCTTCCTTTTCGTACAGATCGAGAACGGGCGGGGCAGCGCCCACGGCCTGTATGGCCACCAGGGGAAGGAGTGCGGCGGCGGGCACCATCGACGTCAGAGCGAGGGTGGCCGGGATCAGCGCGGGCAGCAGGAAACGCGTTCCGGTATTGGCCAGAAAAGGCACGCCGAGAATCAGCGAGCAGGCGATTAGCCGGCGGCCCTTCCCGCGGTAGAGCACGAGCAGGCCCAGCGGCAGCAGCAGGAAGGCTGGACCCAGCAGCCCTTGATTTCCCCCCGTGACGGTGTAGGCGGGCAGAGCTCGCCACCAGGAAAATCCGGGGCGGAATGCGTTGTAACTTTCGAACAGGCGGTGCTCGATGGCGGGCGTGGATGCGGCATTTGGAAACCAGGCGTCCAGGAACGGCGCAAAGGGATTGCCGGTGAGAAGCCACGCCCGCCCGAGCCAGGGAATAATTCCAATGGCGCTGGAAGCCGCAAACTGAAGCGCAGCGGGAAGCGATTGCACGGCTACAAAGACTGTGGCGGCCAGGACCACCCATCCGAAAGACGGCTTGATTGCGAAGCAGAAGCCGGCGTTGAGTCCGGCGCATAGAAGCAATGACGCGGTGCGTTGTCGATTCCACCTGACCAGCAGATACAGCAGCGCGCAACAGCCACACACCAAACCCATATCGGTATAGGCGGAAGTTCCGGCGACTCCGCAGACCGGCGCCATAAACAACAGTGCCGCGGCGGCGGTGCCGGCGCGATCACTCATACGGAGTTCCCGAGCGGTTTCGCGGACGAGCGGGATAAGCGCGATCAGAAATGCGAAGTGAACCAGTTTTGCCGCCGAATGCGCGCCGATCGCGAACGCCGGTACAAACAGCATTTCGAGCCCGTGCGGCAGGGCATCGTAAAAGCTAATGCGGCCTGAAAAGGCATGCAGCCGGACATAATCGGACACGATGCGCAGGTGATACCCCGCGGCGTCCTCCTGAATTTCGGGCGCGAGGGCGACGATCAGATACATGGCTGCATAACCGGCCAGCAACAGGCGATAGCTCCAGCGGAGAGCGTCCAGTGGACGTGTGGATTGCGCGCGTTGCCAGCCGGCGGCGATCAGAACTACACTCCACACGCCATATACGGGGAGATAACCGGCATGGCATGCGAGCACCAGAAAAACGCTCAGGGAATAAGCGGCGGCTCCCGTTACAAAGCGAATGGAATAAGGTAGCGGAGTGCGCGCACAAATCAGGCTGCCGGCCGCCGTCGCCGACACTAAGGGGAGAAAAGCTCCGGCTAAAATAAGCAGGATCTGTGGCAATCAGATTCATCGTACATTCAGCTCGCGGAGAGGTTGTCTTTTCCGCCGGTTCCGGTATACTCTGGGACTTCCAGCAACTTCACCGCAAAGGAGGATTCGATGTCGTCGGCAGCCCAAAGTTCGGAACGTGACCAGCCCTCGGCGGAACCTCCTTTGCGGACGATTCCCGGCTGATTCATCGCTTCAGAACCAAAGGTCACGAGTCCTGCGATATCGTGCCGGATTGTCTCCGGACGTGCCTTCATGCCAAATAAATTCTCGACGGGGCAATTCCCGGGGATGAACCGCGCCGCATCTGACACGGACAGTGCCCCGCCGCGGCTTCCCAGCCAGGGAGGATTCCCGCACTGAGAGCGCCCGAAACCACGCGCCAGCACCATGGACCTACGCGCCCGCGCCATCCCGCTTTGCGGACGTGGAAGGTCATGCGGTACCGCCTGCTGGCGCTGTTTGCCGTCATCGGACCGGGCTTCATCACGGCCAATGTCGATAACGATCCGGGCGGCATCCTCACGTATTCGCAGGCGGGAGCCAAATATGGTTACACCCTGCTTTGGACGCTGATACCAACAACGGTCGCGCTCATCGTGGTGCAGGAGATGGCCGCCCGCATGGGCGCCATTACAGGTAAAGGGCTGTCGGATCTGATCCGGGAGGAATTCGGTTTACGGTTGACGTTCTTCACGATGATCGTGCTTGGACTCGCCGACTTCGGGAACATCGCCGCCGAATTCGCGGGCCTGGCTTCGGGCTTCGGCCTGTTCGGGATCAGCAAATATATTTCTGTCCCGCTGGGCGCGATGCTGGTATGGACCGTCATCGTACGTGGGTCTTATAAGCCCGTGGAACGCGTGTTGCTATTTCTCTCGCTGATTTATTTTTGCTATCCCATTTCCGCATTTTTGTCGAAACCGGACTGGAAGGCGGCTCTCGAAAACACGCTGATCCCGCAGTTCAATTCCGACCCTGGGTATCTGGTCATGATCGTGGGCCTGATCGGGACGACGATTACGCCGTGGATGCAGTTTTATTTACAGGCATCGATTGTCGAGAAGGGGGTCTCGAAGCGCGACTATGCCATGAGCCGCCTTGACGTGATTTTCGGCTGTGTGGTGACGGACGTGATCGCCTTCTTCATTGTGGTGGCCTGCGCCGCCACCATATTCCATAGCCAGCACCGTGAGATCACCGATGTGGCGGAAGCGGCCAGGGCGCTGGCGCCGTTTGCCGGCAAATTTGCGGCAATGCTTTTTGCAGTGGGATTGATTAATGCGTCTTTGATGTCGGCTGCGATTCTTCCGCTCGCGACTTCCTATAACATCTGCGAGGGGCTGGGCTTCGAATCGGGCCTCGACCGGGGTCTGGGCGAGGCTAAAATTTTTTATGGTCTTTATACGGCGCTGATTGTGGGTGGGGCCGGGTTTGTCCTGATACCCAGTCTGCCGCTGCTCAAGGTCATTCTCATTTCGCAGGTGGCTAACGGCGTGCTGCTGCCCTTTGTGCTGGCGTTTATGCTGATCCTCGTAAATCGGGAACGGCTGATGGGCGAATACCGGAACGGTTTCTGGGGCAATGCGATTGCCGGGAGCACGAGCGTCATCATGGTTTGCCTGACCGTCGTGATGATCTGGAATTATTTGATGGTCTGAGTTCGTTTCATCAGCGCCAGAGCCGGCGGGGCATCAGCCAGGTGAATCCGATGAACTCTTCCCAGTGCGTGGAGGTATCGGTGAGGCCGCGGTTGAAGCCGCCATCAATCACCAGATTCCGGCGTATCGGGTAAGAGAGCGCCCACAGATTGCCCACCGCATTGGCGCGGAGCCAGGGTTGCGAGAAATGCCAGAGTTCACCGGAAACGGTGAGTTTTCCGATCCGGTGGGAGATCGAGAGGGTCTGGCCATGCTGGGCTCTGCGAACGCCATCCTGCGTCTCTTCGGTTACGATGAAATTCGCGTCGAAATGGAAGCCGCCCATGTCGTTGCTGAGCAGCAAGGTGCCACTTTGCCGAAACGTTCCGAGATCGAGCTCCGGCGCGGGGCTCTCGTATAGACGGCGTGCGTAGCTGACAGAGATGGTCGGCCGCGCCCCGTCGCCGGGCAGGACCACTGCCTGAGCGCCAACAAATACCTCACCGGAGCGATTTCCGATTTCATCGCCGAACTTGCTGTGCACGTGGGGCTCGCTCATGACAAAGAATTGGAGCCGCGGCAACACCGTCAGCTTCGTGACTTGATTGATGCCGATGCGGGTGTCGAATTCAGGCGAGGTCGTCGCGCCCAGAACGCCGGTTTCGAATTGAAGATAGCCGACGGGCGTGAGGGTTGCCGGCGTCGAGACGGTCGGTCTGGCTGGGTTCGCTTCCGGGCTCAGGTCGGTGATGGTCTGCGCGCGCGCCCAAAGCGCCGTGGCCAGCAGCATGCAACATCCGGTCGTTTTCATCAACCCTGAATTTTACGCTTTCTTTAAACGCAGACTGTTCGTCACCACGGAGACGCTCGAAAGCGCCATGGCGGCTGAGGCGATCATGGGCGAAAGCGTCCAGCCTGTGAATGGATAGAATACGCCGGCTGCGAGGGGAATTCCGATGGCGTTATAGGCGAAGGCCCAGAAGAGATTCTGGCGTATGATGCGCAACGTTTTGCGCGCCAGCGCCAACGAATCGGGCACGCCGCGCAGATCGCCGCGCATCAGGATGATGCCGGCGGCTTCGATGGCGACTCCCGTTCCGGTGCCGATAGCGATGCCGACGCTGGCTCGCGCGAGGGCCGGTGCGTCGTTAATGCCATCCCCCACCATCGCCACCTGTTTGCCCTCGCTGCGCAGGCGGGCGATTTCGCTTTCCTTGCGATCGGGGAAGACCTCGGATACTACGTGGGCGGGATCGATTCCGACCTCCCGCGCAACGTCCTGCGCGACGCGGGCGCTGTCGCCGGTAATCATCCAGACTTCCGCACCCATCGATTTGAGGCGGCGAACCGCTTCCGCGGCTTCCGGCTTTACCTCGTCCGCAATGTCGAATTCGCCCGCGCGAATGCCGTCGACTTCGACCACTACGGAGCCTGCCTCGCCTCTGCCGGTGAAGACACGCCGCGACTGCACGATCGCTTCCGCCCCACGGCCAGGAATGGCATGGAACCCCGATGATTCCGGAATCACGAGCGCGCCTGCGCGCTTCAGAATAGCGCTCGCGATGGGGTGTTCGCTCCATCTTTCGACCGACGCCGCGAGCTGGAGCACTTCGTTTTCCGCGAAGGGTTCGAAGACACGCAGGCGGACCACCCGCGGCCGCCCTGTCGTGATGGTTCCGGTCTTATCGAGAACCACGGTATCGACAAGGGCCGCCGCCTCCAATGCTTCGCCTCCTTTGATGAGGATTCCGCGTTGCGCCCCGCGCCCGGTGCCGGCCATAATGGCGGTTGGTGTCGCGAGTCCCATGGCGCACGGGCAGGCGATGATGAGCACCGCAACTGCATTCACGAGAGCGGCGCCCAGCGGCGCGAACACCAGCCAGACCGCGAACGTGAGCAACGCGATGATCAGCACCGCAACGGTGAAGTAGCCGCTGACCACATCGGCGATGCGCGCTACCGGCGCTTTCGACCCCTGGGCGCGCTTTACCAGCTCAATAATTTGTGCGACAGCCGTTGCCCGGCCCACCCGGGTTGCTTGGAAGCGAAAGGCTCCGGAGCCATTCAGCGTTCCCCCAAACACTTGCGAGCCGGCAGTCTTTGGCGTAGGCAGACTTTCGCCCGTGAGCATAGATTCATCGATATCGGTGCCGCCTTCGGAGACAACTCCGTCGACCGGCACGCGCTCGCCGGGCTTCACGATCAAAATGTCGCCGGTTTGCACCTCGGTGAGGGGGATCTCAAGCTCGGCGGCTGCGCGAATCACTCGCGCGGTAGAGGGTTGCAGGTGCATCAATTGCCGGATTGCGTCGGAAGCCCGGCCGCGCGCGCGGGCTTCGAGCATCCTTCCAAGCAGCACCAGTACCACAATTACAGCGGCTGCTTCAAAGTAAACCTCCATGCCACCGCGGAGCGCCACCCAGGCGGAGTAGAGAAACGCCGCGCCGGTGCCAAGGG
>JBDUBZ010000254.1:0-6202 GCA_040003745.1 Terriglobia bacterium | reverse complement strand
GGAGAAGATGATGGCCGGACCGCGGACGCGCACCTGGTACAACAGCGTGGACGCCGCATAGTAAAGATGCGCTTTGAGTTTTCGAGTGCGGGCCGGATTGTCTTTGGGCCCGGAACGATCGAGGAGCTTCCGGCGATTGCCGCGGGCTGGAGCCGGCGTGCCTTTGTTGTAACGGGCAGGGACAAGATCCGGCACGCGGGTGTGATTGCCGATCTGGAAGCGGCTGGCTTCCACTGCTCGCTGTTCGGAATTCCGCGCGAGCCGGATCTGGCGCTGGTGCGCGAGGGCGTGGCGGCACTGCGCGCGGCCGCGAGTGGGGTGGTGATCGCGATTGGCGGCGGAAGCGCGATCGATGCGGGCAAGGCGATTGCGGCGATCGCGGCTAACCCTGGCGACGTGCTCGATTACCTGGAAGTCATCGGCAAAGGACAGGCGCTGGAGCAGACTCCGATTCCCTTTATCGCGGTGCCTACGACCGCGGGCACGGGGTCGGAGGTGACGCGGAATGCGGTGCTGGGGTCGGCGGAACACGGCGTGAAGGCCAGTCTGCGGAGTCCGCTGATGCTGGCGCGGGTGGCGATTGTCGACCCAGGGCTGACGATGGGGCTGCCTCGGGAGATCACAGTTTCAAGCGGGCTCGACGCGCTGACCCAGTTGATTGAGCCGTTCGTCTGCAATCGCGCGAACCCCATGGTGGACGCGATCTGCCGCGATGGCTTGCGTGTTGCGGCCCGCTGTCTGCCGCGCGTGTGTGCGGATGGCCGCGATGCGGAGGCGCGCGCCGGGATGTCGTATGCGAGTTTGCTGGGCGGGCTCGCGCTCTCGAATGCGGGGCTGGGAGTGGTGCATGGTTTTGCGGCTCCGATCGGCGGGATGTTCCCCGCCCCACACGGAGCGATCTGCGCGGCGTTATTGAGACATGGCATGGCTGCGAATGTCAGGGCTTTACGGACGCGGGCTCCGGACAGCGAGGCGTTGATTCGCTATGAGGAGATTGACCGGATTCTGGGCGGTATGGAATGGGTTAACGTTCCAGGTTTAAGGGAACTCGGTGTCACCGAGGCGAGCCTGCCGGAGATCGCGGCTAAGGCAGAGCGCGCCAGCAGCATGAAGGCGAATCCGGTTGTGCTGACGCGCGATGAATTGATTGCCACCCTGGCGGCGGCGCTGTGATTATTTAATAGCTCTTATTTGACTGACACGGTGATTCCGTCCTGGCTGGCCGCGGCGCCCACTACGATCTGCACGGGAATGTCGCCCGATGGCACACCAGCGGGGATGCGCGCGTTCACCTGAAAAGCTCCGGCGACACCCGTCGGCACGGCTCCGGCATAAAGGACCTCGGCGGGCAGTCCGCCGATGTTGACGAGAACGTTCCCCAGGGGTTTGGGATAAACGGAAGTCGCCAGCTGACCATCGATTCCGGCCGGGTTCGTCTGGCCCTCGCCAGTGGCGAAGATGACGATAATGGAGCCTTTTTCAGCGGGCTTCGCGGACGAGTTCACGGTGATGCCGTCCTGATTCAAGATCACGCCGGGCCCGGTTCCGCTGAGGTTGAGCGAAAAAATTCCGGGGCCTGTGGGGGTGACCGGGAGCGCGACCGAATCGGAAAGAACGTTGCCGTTACGGACCTGGACCTGCGTTCCCTTTTTGCCGTCGAGCGCGTAGGGAGCAATCACGGCAACCTGACCGGCGGAACTGTAAAGCAGAGGCACGGGCGCGCCGTCGAACAGAACTTGCGAATTCGCGAGGGTGGTGGAAAGTTTTCCGTCGCTGGTAATCGCTCCCCTCGTGAGCGTTTCCGGCCCCAGCCGATTTCCGTACAGCACGATAATCTTTCCCGGACTCACCGCGAGCGCCTGTTCGCTCGCGGCATCGAGGACACCCGAGCTGATGAAGAGCGGCTTGCTTCCCGGAGGGGGATTGCCGCTCAGTACATTCTGCTCAATACCAAAACGTAATGTATCGCTATCAGACGGATTGTGTGGGACTACATTGAGAATCAGGCTACCCATCTCATCAATTGAATTCTCGCCCCACTTCACTTCCTTTGGGGGACTGAACGGGTTGAAGGGGTTGGTTGCCGAATTGTCATAAATCAATTCCCCGTCGATTCGGGTGCCCGCCGGGAGAGAGACCAGGTCCTTGAAGATGTACGTGTCCTGCCAGTTAAAGTCCCAGTCTTTGATGGACAGGAGCACTCGGACTTCACCTGTGCCTGGCAGCGTTGCGGTCATACGCGAGCCTTTGCCGAGGTAGTGAGCGTGAGCGGATACACTGAACGCATCGACGGGGACGGGCAGCGTGAAGGAACCGCGCAGCATGTAGTCACTCTGGCCCGCAGGGATATCGAGGTTTGAGGTGATGCCGAAAAATCCCGGGGCCTGAATCTGAGTAATTTCCTGGGCAGGCTTCGAAGTGAAGTAAAGACCCATAGTGGTTTGCTCCGACTCCGGCTTGCCATCGGGATGGAAATGGGTCTGGAGGATCAGATCGGCGCCCTTCGGTAGCGCGTAAGCGATACCCGTGGGCAAGTACTGCGGAGTAGTGCCGGGCACCCAGCCACCAAGTCCACCCGCAAGGGCATGGGCGATCAGCGCCGGGTTTTTGAGAGCGCTGGCGAGGTCGCTCGCTCCGAGCAGGAAGACCGAGCCGAAGCCGGGAAAGCCCGGCTGACCATCCGCGCCATCCATTTTGCGGCCATCGCCGCTGAGATCGGAATAGAAAAGGACATGATGTACGGCTCCGCGGGCGGAGGGTTTGAGCTCGATGGCGCGGATATAGCGGTCGTCCGTGAGGCCGGTGGGAAGAACGAAATTGCGATAAATATCGGGACCATCGGCCGGCACGGAAAACGCCTTCGGCATAGTCAGAATCAGGTCGGGCGTGCCAAGCTGCCAGCTATCGGGGAAAGTCGGCGCGGCCGGCGCTTGGGACTGGTCACCCTGCGGCATCCCGGCGGCGACCCATTGCTGGATGAGCGCGATCTGACTGGCGGTCAGACGCCGCTCGTCGCGATAGGAGGCCCAGCCCGGTTCCGGCTTCCAGGGCGGCATATAGCGGGTCTGCGTGACCGACGCGATGGTGAGCGCGTGCTTCGCCACGTCCTGATAATTCATGAGGGTGAAGGGGGTGACCTGGCCGGTGCGATGGCAGGTGGTGCAGTTGTTATAAATGATGGGCGCGATGTGCTCGCTCCACGTGATAGCCACGGGGGGCACCGCCTGAGCGAAGCCCGACAGGGGAATGGACAACGACAGTAATACGAACGAGAGCGCGGAACGATTCATATGCGAGCGTTCCTAATAGTGTGACAGACGGAGCTGATCTCGGTGCAGTACTATTTCCGACGGTAAAACAGCAATAGCGAAGGCAGATTTCCGAGCTCGACGTTTTACAACACGGCCTGAGGCGAGTGGATGCCGGCGCTTTTCAGGCTGACGGCCATGCGCTCGAGGGCGGCCCGATGAATCTGCGAAACACGGCTCTCATTGATCCCCATGGATTCGCCGATTTCGCGCATGGTCTTCTCGCCCTCATAATAGAGGCGAACGACGCTCTGGTAACGTTCCGGCAGCGTCTTCATGGCGGTGGAAAGGACGGACTGCAGCTCTCGCTTCCCCGTGAGTACGTCGGGGTTCAGGCTATCGGTAGCCGGAAATTCCGGGGCGCTCTTGTTGTCGTCGTCGGGAGCGCGGCTCGACGCCGAGAGCAGACCCACCATGCGGAGTTCGATGGCCACCTGGCGCCAGCGATCGACGTTCATCCCCATCTTGTCTGCGATTTCCTGTTCGGTCGGGTTCCGCTCCATCACGGCGGCAAGCTCGCGGGTCACCTCTTCGAGGCGCTTGTGGCGTTTGCGCAGATCGCGCGAAGCCCAGTCCATGTCGCGCAGACTATCGAGGATGGCGCCCTTGATCCGATGCTTGGCATAACCCTGAAAGCTGACCTGCTTGGAGCCATCGAATTTCTGAGCGGCATCGAAAAGACCCATGACTCCGGCATGCACCAGATCGTCGAGCTCCACGTGGACGGGCAGGTTTTCGTAGACGCGCACGGCAATCGCGCGCACCAATGGCAAATGCTTCAGAACGAGAATATCGCGCTCCGCCAGTGACGCGGCGTGAGGATCTGGCGTTGAAGAATCGGCTGCCGTCTTGGTGGCGTTAGAGAGGGGCATAATCTGCGAACGAACTCTGTAATTGCACGGACAGAGCCAATGCCAGGATTGACCGCAAGTTGCTTAAATATCAGTCTTTTACCGAAAATCTGGAAATTCACAGAGAGGCACGGCTGTTTCAGTGCGAACCGCTCAAATGGAACACCTGTTCCGATGCGGGACTATCTCTGCGACCTGTAGGCGATGTAGGTCTTGATGGCAAACAGGGCGAGTGCCAGAAGCGTCGCCTTGAGAACGACGCCGTACAGCGTGAAAAAAGCAATAGCGAAAAGCGCAACGTAAGTGGCGATGGCGATCGCAAACCGTTTAGCTGACACGCTTATTGGGTCATTTTCCAGCAAAAGCACCCGTCCATGAAGGTAGTTTTAATTTTTGCACGCACAACAATGGGCCCGCTGCCGCGTTTATCAGGACAGGAGATTTCACATGAGACGCTTTACCATCGGTACCCTGGCAGTGGCTTTGGCTTTCGCTGGCGCGCTTGGCGCCGAAACGGTGAATCAACGAAGAGAAAATCAGCAGGATCGCATTGGTCAGGGCGTCACGAGCGGGCAGTTGACGGCGCGTGAAGCCGGACGGCTTGAGCGGCAGGAAGCGGGAGTGAACCACCAGATCCGCGATGGCCGGGAAGATCATCACGGCCATCTCACAGCGCACGAACAGGCTCGCGTTAATCGCGAACAGAATCAATTGAGCCGTGAGATTCATCGCGACAAACACAACGCCGGTCGTCAGTAGAAAATCCGCTCGCCAGCGGAGCGGAGCTTCCGACGAATCCTGCCGGAATCCGGGAGATGCCCGCCACGGCTTTTCATCAACCTTAGTGCCGAACGACAACGACGGTGCTCCATCCGGAATTTCCCTTCTGGTCGTAAGCCCTGACGAGAATCGTGTTGCTGCCAACAAGCAGGGGTACGCCGGCGACCAGCCAAGGGGAGGCGCCGGCGCCTGTTCCTGTCGCGCCTCCAGAGGTTTGCCAGGAGATTTTTGCGATTCCCTGCCCGCCCACAGCCGTACCGGCAATGGCAATCGTGGCGCCGGTGGCGGTGGTGGTAGCCGACGACGGGGAGGTAATCGCGACGGACACTGGTGCTGTGCCGCCTGAAGGTGCGGTTGTGACGGGAGCCGCGGCCAGTATCACGATTACAGTCTGCGTGCTCGTGTGGTTCGCGGCATCGAACGCGGTGACGCTGATCGCATTGGGGCCATTGACGAGCGATATTCCTTTCGCCAGCCAGCCGGCTGAACCGGCAACCGCCTGACCGCCATAGCCGTGATCGGTCTGCCATTGGACCGTGATCGGCCCTACGCCGCCACAAAGGACTCCCGAAAGCGAGAGGATTGAGGCCCCAGTCGTGCTCGCATGGGGATCGACCCCAATGTGAAGATCGCTAATCGTAACCGGGGGGGCCGCGGGTGCGACGACGGGAGGGGCCACAGGTGCGGGGTTGCTGATCGGGGCCGGAGCCGGGGGGGTCACGGGAGCAGTTGGCGCACCATAGAGCGACTGCAGGGCTCCGATGTCATTGGCCGAAAGATGCATGCCGGTGTGGTAATAGGGGTACATCACGTCACCCGGTTTATCCGAGTGGCCGAGACCGAGGGCATGGCCAGCCTCGTGCAAAGCGACGCTATAGATGTCAAGATCGTTGCCGGAATGCCAGTTTTCATCGGCATCGAAGTGCATGTCTCCGGCGATCGATTCGGAATTCAGAGGAACTGGATAAAAGGTGTGGGCGAGGATTCCGCCGGGGCCATCGAAATGATAGGCGTCCCCGTGCGATCCGCTGGCGAATTTTATGGCAACGGTTCGCGGAGCGGTAGCGCTCGCGGCGGGCTGGAACACTACATTAGCGACCTTCGACCATTCGTTGAGCGCCCGAAGAATTTCGCTCTGAACCAGAGCCGCCGGCACTTTTGGCGTGACCGAGCCGAAAATGTAGCCCATGCGCACGACGTGATCGGGATCCGGATCCCAGCCGTGAACGATATTGGCAAATTGTGGAACTACGCCATTAGCGG
>JBDUBZ010000253.1:0-6204 GCA_040003745.1 Terriglobia bacterium | reverse complement strand
GGATAATCCCGCTTTTCGAGCAAGACCAGCCCCAGCAGATAACCTGCCCTGGAATTGATGTGCTTTGGATCGAGCCTGATTGCCTCCCGAATGTCTTTTTCCGCCACGTCATATCGCTTGAGATTGAAATTCGCGATCGCATTGGCGAACCAGGCCTGCGGGAATTCTACCGGATCGAGCTTCAGGGCACGATCGAAATACGCAGTCGCCGTCTCCCACTTTTTTTCCATGCCGGCGAGAAAACCGAGTTCGACATACGGCCCGATAAGTTTGGCATCCAGCTCAATCGCTTTGAGCATCGCCTCGCGAGCCCGCTCGTATGAGTTCTGGGCCATACGCACCTTGCCCAGACTGACCCATGCATCGGCATATCTGGGATAGACCTCAACGGCCTTTTCGAAATCTTTGGCGGCCTCGTCGTTCTTATTCTTCAGCACGGATTGCAGTCCGCGCTCATAAGCCTTCCGTGCATCTTTGGGCGCGCCGAGAGAGGTGGCGCTCACGGAGGTACCTTCTACATTGCCAAGCCTGTGAACCAGGATACTTCCGACGTCCGGATTGTCGAGGCTGTTGCGATTTAACAGACTGAGAGATTCTGAGCGGTATCCCGCGATGTTCGCGCGCAACTCGCAGTTGTTGAAGGAGGTCATCGATGAGCTCGTGTTCATGCCGCCGCCCTGTTGCGGCATGCCGGACATGCTGCTGGAATTATTGTTTCTGGTGCCGAACCCAGACTCGGATGCATCCTGCATGATTCCGTTAGACTGGCCCCACTCGAAGCTGAAGCGGCCTTTCGAATCGGCGTAGGCAACCGAACTCGCGACTCCGTTGCAAACGCGCTGAATCGTGGTATTGACCGGGATGGGCGAGCCATCGTCCACGATGATCTTGCCCGAAAGGAAGATGGGCTGCTGAAGAGGAGTGGGCTGAGTGACGTTTGGTGCGGTGTTGGGTTGAGCCGCGCCGGGTCTGCCCACGCTGGGGGCGGTAGTGCCGCCGGTTGCCGTGCTGCCACCCGCTCCGGGCGCGGCGCCCCCACCGGTACCGGCGCTGGGCGCGGTACCTGTGGCCTGCGCCCAGACCGCAGAGCCCGAAAAGACTGCGAGAACGAAACAAGCTGCGTACTTCATTGCGACCTCCCCACCAATTCGTACTTCAACCCTGCCGCACCTCTCTAGATTCTGTCACGTTCGGGCTATGATGAAACAGGGATGCAGATTTCAGCCCTGCCAACGCCGCTTCAGCAGTTGGATTCCCGCCCTTTCTCGTTTTATCCCCCCATTCTCAACGTTCCGCATAACGCGTGGATTTTCAGGCGGGCTACATGGTCGGAAATCATGGTCGTCAATTGCGCCTCGGGCGAGGAAGCGTGTATTCCGCGAATGTTCGTCGGCGACGTTTCAGCGATCGACCATCCGGGCGTTGTTGTTGGCCTGCGGCGTGAACTGCGCTGGACTCGGGGGACGGTGGTTCCTTATCGGCGCGCGGTGATTGAGCTTCCGGTAAGTGTTAGTGACGCCAGGCAGCCCGCAGTCCGTGCCGATCGACTGGCGCCCGTCGTGAGCATACGGCTGGAACACCCGCCGGTGAAGCGCAGGGGCAGGAAAATTGCCGTGGTAGTAATGCTGGGGGCGGTCGCGTGCGTGCTGGCTGCGGATTTTGCCCGCCAGAGCCAAACCCGTCATAAGTCATCGCCAGGACAACGCCCCTGGGAACAACTTACGGCCGGCGACGATTATTCCTCGGCTGTGAAGAAGCTCGGCACGCCTGTGACCGACCACACGTGGTCCGCGCCCGGCGGCCGAAGCTACCGAACGCTGGGCTACCCAGGGCTCCGCTTTACGCTGGTGCTGATAGGTCCGGATAAGGGGGCCCTGCTTTATGCGGGCGCCGTTGACGGGCAAGGCCGGGTGGTGGACGGAAAGGTTTCCCTGTTGCGGTCTCTTCCACGATTCTGAAACACTGCTTCATTGATGACTTTCCTGAAACGAACTTTCTGGGGCGCGGCAGCGTGCCTTGGAAGCGTCTCTCTGGCAGCAATCGCGACCAGCCGCGGCGAGCACATTAACAGCCTCTGGTTGGTGCTGGCGGCTATCTGCGTCTATCTCATCGCATACCGTTTTTACGGGAAGTTCATTGCCGCGCGAATCATGGCGCTCGATGACACACGGGCGACACCAGGGGAACGGCTCGAAAACGGGCACGACTTTCTGCCGACGAACAAATGGATTGTCTTCGGCCATCACTTCGCGGCGATCGCCGGACCCGGACCTCTGGTGGGACCCGTGCTGGCGGCACAGTTTGGATATCTGCCGGGCACCCTGTGGATTCTCGCGGGGGCCGTGCTGGGCGGCGCCGTCCAGGATTTCGTAATTCTGTTCGCATCCATGCGGCGCGACGGGAAGTCGCTGGGGCAGATGGCGAGTGAAGAGATTGGCAAGGCAGGGGGGCTCATTGCGCTGATCACTGTGCTCATGATCATGGTCATACTGCTTGCGGTGGTTGCGCTGGTAGTGGTGAATGCACTGGCGGGCAGCCCGTGGGGCACGTTTACTATCGCGGCGACCATGCCTGTGGCAGTCCTGATGGGGCTTTATCTGCGCTACTGGCGGCCGGGCAAGGTGCTCGAATGCTCCGCGGCGGGCTTTCTGCTGGTGCTTGCGTCTGTCTTCGGCGGCCAGTGGATCGCAAATTCGGCCGAGTGGGCTCCAGTGTTTACGCTTTCGGCGATGACGCTGGCATTTGGAATCATCGCTTATGGGTTTCTCGCGAGCGCGCTGCCCGTGTGGCTGCTGCTTGCGCCGCGCGACTATCTGAGTACCTTCGTCAAGCTCGGCGTGATGGCGATGCTCGCATTGGGAATCCTCGTGGTCCGGCCCGATTTAGAGATGCCCGCTTTTACTCGATTCGTGGACGGCAACGGGCCCGTGTTCGCCGGCAAAATCTTCCCCTTCTGCTTTATCACGATTGCCTGTGGGGCGGTGTCGGGTTTTCATGCACTCATATCCTCCGGCACGACTCCGAAGATGATCGCGAGAGAGACGCACGCGCTTCCCGTTGGCTACGGCTGCATGCTGGTCGAGAGCTTCGTCGCCATTATGGCCATGATCGCCTCATGTGCATTGCAACCCGGAGTTTACTTTGCGGTGAATTCGCCGGCGGGAATTGTCGGCAAGACTGCCGAGGCGGCCGTCGCGACGATTTCGGGGTGGGGCTTCCCGGTAGGCGCGGCACAGATGCAGAGCCTGGCACAAAGCGTGGGTGAAATAACGCTCTTCAATCGGGCGGGCGGAGCGCCTTCGCTCGCGCTGGGAATGGCGCATATCTTTGCGCGCGGAGGCGGGGGCGATGCCGTGCTTGGCTTCTGGTATCACTTCGCGATCATGTTCGAAGCTCTCTTCATCCTGACAATCATCGATGCGGGGACGCGCGTGGGGCGATTTATGCTGCAGGACCTCGCGGGCCAGATTTCGAAGCCGCTGGGAAGAACAAGCTGGATGCCGGGCGTGATCGGCGCGAGCGCGGTGGTGGTTGCTTCCTGGGGCTACTTCCTGATTCAGGGCGTGCTCGATCCGCTGGGTGGAATTAATTCCCTGTGGCCCCTGTTCGGAATCGCCAATCAACTGCTGGGCGCGATTGCGCTCTGCGTCGCAACTACGATCGTGCTCAAGATGCATGGGCCAAAGTACATGTGGGTCACATGCCTGCCGCTCGCATGGCTGGTTATTGTGACCTTCAGCGCAGCCTGGCAAAAGATCTGGTCGCCGCTGCCCCGGGTGGGCTTTCTAGCGCAGGCCACTCTGCTCGAAAAAGGCGTGGTGACGTCGCAGGTGCGGACGCTGATATTCAACGCCCGCCTGGACGCGGCGGTCTGCGGGACCTTTCTGTTTCTGGTGGCGATCGTTCTGGTGGAATCGCTGCGGCTCTGGTATGGAATATTGCGGGGTACGTCAGACCGGCGTGTCTTCGAATCGCCGTTCGTGCTGACCCGGCTACGGGCGGAGGATCTCTGATGTGCGCCGTTTTGAAGGTTTTGCTGAATATCCTGCGGGAGATCGGAGATCAAAATGCTTATCGAAGGCACTTGGCGGCGCACGGGCTCACGCACTCCGGCATGGAATGGCGGCGTTTCTCCGACGAACGCTTTCGCGCCAAATATCAGCGGGCCAAGTGTTGCTAGATTCCGAATGAAAAGTAGCAACCGTTAGGGCCGGATGCACGGGATGCTGGAAAGCTTCGCCCACTTTTTTTTCGCCCTGGGCGGGCTGGGGCTCTTGCTGCTGGGGATTCTCGACTCCTCGTTCCTGATACTGCCTATCGGGAATGACCTGCTGATCGTGGCGCTGACCGCGGAAACGCCCGGCCATCTTGGCTATTACGTTGTGATGGCCACGCTGGGGTCGGGCGTCGGCGTTTCTATCATGCACTGGGCCTCCAGCCGGATGGGACAGAAGGCCATCCAGGGCGACCGAAAATCCCGGCAGGTTGCTTATGTGGAGAGCAAAGTTGCCAGTTACGGAGGACTGGCGATCGCCTTTGCGGCCCTTGCGCCCCCCGGGTTCCCGTTCACCCTGTTCATCGTAGTTTCCGCGGCCCTGCAGTATCCGCGGCTGAAGATGGTAGCCATTGTCATGGGATGCCGCCTGCTGCGGTTTTCCATCGAGGCGTGGCTGGCAATTGTCTATGGAACCAGAATTCTCCAGATGGCGAAATCGCCTGCGATTCAGAAAGGCATCATTGGGCTCGTGCTGATCTCTACCGTGGGAAGCGCGTTCTCGATCTGGAACTGGGTGAAGAGGGGCCGGGCGAAACGTTAGACGAGCTTAATTCAACCCAGCCTTAATTCAACCCAGCCAGGCAGGGTTGCTGGCTTGTTTTTCAGGAACACCACGCGCCGTGTCTTTGGAAAGGGCAGACCGCTCTGGATGGCTCGTTGATAAAAGGGCATCATGCCGAGAAGCTTCCGGAAATCCGGCTCGTCCGCGCCGATAGCGGCGGACTTACTCAGAAAACCCGCGCCCCATCCGATGGAAAGCAGGCAGCCCCCGCTACTGCGGGCTTGTTCGAGACTGACCTGCAGGCCGGCTATGGACTCGGCGAGTTTTTCCAGTCCGCTCCACTGGGCATACTGGCTGTGCAGTTCCAGTTGCTTCGCGGCGTACTGGTTGGCCGCTTCGAAAATTCGTTCGTGAGTGATCGGCTGATTCCAGCGCAGGCTTTGGCGCACTTCGGGCCGATTCAGAAAATTATTTTCGCGCCACTCACCATCAAAGGTGGTTCCGGGGCCGGCCATTTCCGCGAAGGTGGGGGTGGAATCTTCGGGCCGTTTGCCATCGACGGCGCCGCGCCCCAATTGCTTCCAGCCCAGAGCAAACTGGCCGGGTCCGCGCGCAATCAGCGTTGAGACGCGCAGCATGTAGACCTGAAAAGTGTCGCGCTTCAGAGGATCGGAATCGGCGATAGAGAAGACACGGAGGCGATCGGAGCCACGCGAGCCGGCGGTCTGCTGTTCAAGAGGCTCCGCGGGATGCCGGGGGATGCGTTCTCCGGTGAGCCTGGCAGTGAGGTCACGCAGCATGCCCGGCTTGGCGGCATCGAAAATAAAGGCCGTGCGCAGGGCGCCTTTGATGGCCGCTCCGGGCAGAAAGGGGCCTCGCTCGGTGGCTGCGAAGGTGGGGATGCTCAGGCTTTCGGCGGACGCTCTGTTCCAGTAAGGCGTATAGGCCGGATCTTCGAATGGGATGCGCCGGTCCGCATAGTTTTGAGCGAACCCGCCCCAGGATGCGAAATCGAGTGTTGTGGCCTTCCGCAACTGCCCGAGATAGCCTTCGAACCGGGGGCCCTTAGCGAGGAGTTTGAAGATGCGCTGCTGGTGCAGAACGTTGACGTGATCGCGCCAGACCATGTAATCGATGGGGGACAGGCGGTTGCCATCGCCGACCAGGGTGGGCGTGAGCACGTTGATTCGATACTTCACTCGCTCACCTCGGGTTTCGGCGCCGCTTCGTGTATGTCGGGTTCTTCGGATGTTGCTGGCCCTTCCAGGGCTGCGGGCAGTTCCGGTGGTGTGGCCTCATTCGACGCGGCAGGCTCTTCGGGCGCTTCAGGCTCGTCCAGTGCGGCGAGTGCTCAGATCTACCAGCTCCCGACCGAGCGCTTCCCCCGGTTGTTCCAGGCGGTCGAGTCGATTCCCGGCCTCACGTG